>CAYYHL010000051.1:0-10678 GCA_964471775.1 uncultured Clostridia bacterium | reverse complement strand
CAGTGGAAGAGCGGCGGAAGATCTAGCTTAGTTACGAGGCAGGAGTCCAACTCTGAACCGGACTGAGAGGGTGCAAGAGAATGGTACAAGCGGAAGGATGAGCTGATAGGGAAAGATGACTCAGTCGCGAAAAATGTTGAGTAAGGGTAAAAAGAAGAAAGACCGATTCACTCTCAATTGAGGCACTGCTCGTGATACTAGTGCTAGAAGTGCTGGCGGCGGGAGGGACTCTAGTGTACGCGTGACCATTGGGAGAAGGTGTGTGGATCTCAAGCGCTGGCGATATCGAGCTGAGTCCGGATAGCACTACTGGTCGAGACGTCAGATGGCACACCTAGCCCGCCGCCGGCACCCACTAGTAATCTGTTGTCAAGCTGGGGGATTACTACCGCTACCAAAGAAAATGGTGGACAGAGGCCACAAACTTTGGCAGGAACTGGGACGATTATGAAAGTCGCGATAGCTATCATTCGAGCCGTGAACTAGTTTGGTAGGAATAAGGATGAATATGCTGAGAAGGCAGTGCCACCAAAGGGAGAGTTCAGTATGAAGATTTTTTCCTTTGACTCTGAGAAAGGGACGACTTTGATTGAGCTGATGATAGCTATTATAGTTATAGCTTCAGTGATTCTAGGCGGAGGAATGTTTTTTGTCTATGGTCGAGTTTATATTGTCAGGGAGACCCATCGCCGGGCAGCCATTCTGGTAGCTAGCCAGAAGCTGGAAGAGTTTAAGGCATCCGACTGGGACGTTCTTGTGCTAGGAGTACCAGAAGGGGAAAGCCCGCCGGAAGAAGTAACAACAGGGGATAATTCGCTCATTCCGTATAATATTATCACCAACGCTCAGTATTTGGACCATAGCGGTCAGGAGTACTTAGAGGTAACGGTCACCGTAGAGTGGACCGACAATACTACCAATACGGTGAGCTCAACTACCTTAATTGCTGGCCCGTGAATGAGGTTTAGTCAATGAAAAATAGAAACTCAGGCTTTACGCTGGTAGAATTGATGGTGGTTGTTCTGCTGATCGCTCTGCTAGGTTTGGTCACTGTTCAGATTCCGCTCTTCGGTTTCGGCTCCTGGAGAAAAGGAAGCGAGAGGCTCAAGCTTCAGCGAGATGCCCATCTAGCCATGATGAAAATCCAGTGGAAGCTGAGACCGGCAATTTCATCCATTGTCGAGGTTCCTAACTCTGAGACCCTGGTCATCGACCCGAGTACCGGTGAGAAGTTCTTCAAGCAAGGAAACCAACTCGTCTATCTGGATCCTGCAGGGGTGCCGGAGACAGTTATGGAAGGTGATGCGGTCACTCTGTTTGAGGTTACTCCTGGTGGTGAAGAAATCAGTATCAAACTGAAGCTGGAGAAAGAGAATATTGGAACTGTTGTTCTTGAGACAGCGGTGAAACCGCGAAATTGACTATTGATGTAAGGTTAAGAAAATGAGACGAATACCATTTAACTCTGAAAGTGGAGTTATATTACCCATCGTTATCATCCTGATGGTGGCTCTTACCATAACCGGAATAGCGTTTCTCGGCGCGAGCGTCTTGGAGAACAAACTGGTGACGAGGGAAGTTTACAAGAATCAAGCCTTTCATCTGGCGGATGCTGGAATAGAACATCTGCGGGTAAAGCTGTCCATCCTTGGAGGGCATCAAGAGATTAGAGACCAGGCTCTAGTAGGGGGAGGATCTGAGGGTGGAGATTATCAACCTGCCGTTGGGGGCACTCATGTGTCGAGGCTTGCCTTGGGAGAAGGAGGATACTGGGTTGAATATTATGACGCCGCTCCATACGCTATTTCAATCGGTCAGGTAATAGAAGGTGGCAGCATATCCGCCATGCCTGACCTGGGTGAGGTAATAGAAGGGGGAGAGACAATAGCGCAGAGGAAGATAAAGATAATGCTACTTGAAAGCCCTCTTTTTGACTATCTTATTTTTGGAGATGAATGGGTCGATATTTCGGGAAATTCCTCAGTTGCTTATGTACCAGGGACCGAGAGGGGAAAGGTAGGGACTAATGGGACTACAGATGGTGCACTTGCGGTATCAGGGAGTGCTGAAGTAATAGCCGACGTCTATATTGTAGATGACCCAGAGATCATTGATGATGCAGAGGTCATCATAGAAGGCATTGACAAAATTGCCGGTGACGTAGATGCTGGCCCTCCGATAGAATTACCGGCGGTTACTGAACCTAGCGGGCTAACATCCTACGCTACGCCACTCAATATACTCCCAGGCGACGATATTTCGCTATTGGAAGATTCGGAGTACCCCTCCGTTGATGTTAAAGGAATACTAAGAATACCAGAGCATTCGAGTCGCATTTTGATGGCCAATACTCTAACAATATCGGGGGGAGGCGAGATTAGAATCGAGACAGGCGCTGATCTTAAGATTTATGTGAAGGAGGATGCACGATTAGAGGGACATGGCATTACGAATGTGGATCAAAATCCTCTTAGCTGTCAGATCTATGGGATTGGTGAGTGCACTATCTATTTCCGCGGAACGGAGGATTTCTATGGAACAATGTACGCTCCGGACGGAGACATTACCTGCAGAGGAGACGCTAAGATTCAGGGCTCTCTGATCGGCAATACAGTAGATGTCAACGGAAATCCAATGGTTTGGTGGGATCCGACTTTGGGAACAGGTGGCCCCACCAAGACTAGTCTAACAAATTGGCAGGAGATATCTTAGTAGAGATTATGGGGAGAAGAAATGATTGTATTGACAAAGGAAATGGCTATTTGGATCGCTATATGTATAGGTTATGCAGCAACAGTACTGGCTGCGATTGAGGAAATCAGGATGGACAGGCCTTTAAAGAAGTTGGCAAAGGAACTAGGTGGGTTATAAGGAAAATAGAAAGGAGAGACAAGCTCTTAGGATTCACTTACGGGAATGCGAAGGTTGGAAAAGGGGAACGATACTGAGTCAAGAAAAACCAACAAAAAAGGGAGTCTTTTCATTACAGATCCGAACTCTCAAATAGATTTCTCGCATAATTGCGACGTTAGGAGCCGACACCCACAGGGAAAGCCGAGATTTCACTTGACAGGACTAGACGACTAGCTTGACAGAATTGCAAAACTAAAATAGAGTTGTTCTATGTGAGATTCCCTTGACAAGGAACGAAGGATAATTTATACTTAAGTTAGAGGCGATCTTGAATCAAACCGAGGTTTGCGTTGCCTAAGGGTGTGGTTAGTGTAGACATTGGGTCCCGTCTGATAAAACTGGTTCAATTGAGCCAGACATCTGGAAAGACGTATTTAAAAAAGCTGGAACTGGTTGATAACCCTGTCCCCAATTTCCGTACTCAAGAGGATGAGGCGGGTAAGAATGAGATCATCCGGGCCATCAGGGACTCACTGAGAAAAGGCGGCATTAAGGTGAGGGATGCGGTTTCCTCTCTGGGTGGACCTTCCAATATTATCCAGTACTTCAGCTTCCCCCTCTTTTCGGGAAAAGAGCTGGAGAGTGCAGTCCATCTCGAAGCTCAACGGGTGATGGGGGGCAAGGTCAACGCAATGGAGACGGATTTCCAGGTTCTGTCGCGGAATGAAAGCGGGACTGGGAAGCAGGAGATTCTGTTTGCTGCAGTGCCCAAAGAGATGGTTAGCCAGCGTATGGATATCCTTCAGGGATCCGGCCTGAACCCTATAGCCGTTGATGTCGACTGCCTGGCCCTGGCCAACTGTTTCTTAAGGCTGAAGAATCTAGCCCCTGATGAGAATGTGATGGTCTTGAACGTGGGGGCGAGATTAATCAGTCTCGGCATTCTCGGTAAAGATAATCTACACTTCATTAGAGACATCAGTCTAAAGTTGAAGGCTACTTTGGACTTCAGGGAAAAAGGTATTCTGGACAAAGCAGCTGGGGAGATCGGCCGGTCCATCCATTATTACCAGGGTAAAGCCTCCGGAAAGAATGTGACTAGAATTTTCTTGACCGGGGGAGCTGCCGTAGCTCCCGAACCTAGTGATTTATTGTCAAAGGCTCTCCAGATCCCTGTGGAAAGGTGGAATCCATTGGAGAATGTAGAATTTGACGCTGATAAGCTGGGGGCCGAGTTTGGGAAAAGTCAAGGCTATCTCCTGGCAATTGTTATTGGATTAGCCTTGAGAGAAAAAGGGTGATGAAGTTACAGCTAAATGTAATTCGAGGCAGAGGAGTCTCCTCCAGAGCTAAGAGCCTGAGGAGGATTCTCTTCGCTTGCCTTCTTCTGGTCTTCCTTCTTTTAGTGATGCGGATTGGATATGTTTATCTAGATAACTATTATGAGATTAAGGACAACGAGGCTTCACTGGCTCTGATTTCAGAGAAGATTGGCGCTTTGAACGAAGAGGTTTTCCGGATAGTTGAATACAAAAGAGAGTGGGATTTTCTGTACCGCAGAGTGTCCTTGAGCCGTGCCCTGAGGGGGAGCCAAATCTGGTGGACGCCAAAGCTCCAGGGTCTTAGTGAGCTCATGCCGGACAATATCTGGATGGAGAGTCTATCGCTAAGGAGATCTCCCCCAGCACCTAAACCAGCACCTTCTTCGAAGGTCGAGGCTTCTCCAGCCGAAGTCCGCTCCTCTATGACTTTACTGCTGCAAGGCTTTGCCTTGCCGGGTGACGATCGGGGACTTCGATCCATAGAGAACTTTGCTCATCAACTCAAGGGACATCCTGTCTTCGGTGAACTCGTCAGGGAGATCAGTTTGACCACTGCCAGTCGTACAGAAAAGGAGGAAGTTTCGGTCATGAGCTTCCGACTTTCTTTAGGATTGGTGGGCGAGAAAAGATTATGAACCACAAGCTGTTAGATAAAAGATTCTGGATTGCGATTCCGGTAGGAGTAGCTGCCCTGAGTTTGCTCTTTTTTTTGGTAGTAAAGCCGCAAGAGGCCGAGGTAAGAAGGATAAAAGCGGAAGTACAGACAGAGCAAGCTCGCTACGTTAGGCTGAGTGTTCTTTCCGCTGTGATTGATGAACTGCGTGAGAAGAAAATCGCCATCAGCCAGACTATGGATCGTTTCCTCAGGGCTAGAGAAAAGCAAGAGGTGAGTTTAGTGGTTCCGGCCACCCTGATAAACATCCTCAAAGAGAGTAAGGTCACGCTGATGTCTATCAAGCCTGTTCCGGAGAAAGTCGAAGAAGATCTGCTAATATCTTCTTGGAATATGCAGATTCTAACCACCTATCATGAGCTCGGCTATTTTATCAGCAGACTCGAAAGGTCAGATGAGTTTAATCGCATAGATTCTCTAACCATCTCCTCGGGAGAAGGCACGGTAGAACGCAGGGTTAATTTAGTTTGTTCCAGAATCAGTTTGCTCAAAGGGGAGCAGGAGGAGCAATGACGGCGAGAAGCGGCGCCATAATTGTGGTGGTCCTGGCGGTAGCTCTGGTGGGAGTATGGCTGTGGGTGCTGGGAGTTGTTCCTTTCAAAAGGGCGTTGACAGAGCTTCCAGGAAGACCAATCGTGGTGGAGGTGAGTCCTGAGGAGCTGAGGGAGAAAGCTGAGGTAACTGCTCGTTCGCTCTCAAGTTGGCTAGAAGAGCAAGCGGAACTAAGTAAGACGCTGGTCTATCACAAAGGGAAGCGGGATCCTTTCCTGCTTGTAATAAGAAAGAAAGAAGAGAGCCCGCGAATTGAACCTCCCAAATTAGTCCTGAAGGGTATTGCGTATGATAAGACTGAGCCCCTGGCTTTGATCAATGACCGGGTCGTTAAGGAGGGTGATACGATCGAGGGGGCCAGAATAGTGAAGATAGATTTTGACCGTGTAGTGGTGCACCACGGCAAGAATGAATTTGTCATTAAGCTGATAGAATAGGGAGGGAGAGTGGATCCTCAGGTTTTAGTCCAACAAGGACTTAGGTGGATACCGAAGCCAGCCAGGGACTGGCGTTTTGTCTTTGCGGTTTCTCTTATGGGTTCAGAGTTTTTGTCTCCCCACGTACAGAATCTGTCACATTATGATACTTGACAACAGAACCTGTTATATTATAATGGAAAAAGAGGAACAAGGAGGTGAAAAAGTGTTGAACCGGAAAGGTCGAGAGAATAATAAGCGGGAAGGATTGACCAAGACTGTGGTAGTTCTGGTAGCGGCAGTGCTTGCTTTTGCCGCTTCAGGGGTTGTTGGTGCCCAGGAAAAAGCTGCCGGTACCGCTGAGGTTATTTCTCTGAACGTTACCCAGATGAATCTGCAGGATGTGCTGAGACTGATTGCCGAGAAAGCTAATTTGAACATAATAGTAAGTAAAGAAGTGAGCGGTGTGGTTAGTGTGCGTCTCAAGAATGTGAATCTCTGGGATGCACTGGGCGCTATTCTGGAAACCAACGATTTTTCCTACCGAGAGGAGAAAGGAATTATCCGAGTAGTTAAGTTGCAGGAGGTCCTGGAGGAGCAGCGGCCAATGCTGACTCGGGTTATTCCACTAAAACACGCCACGGCGGAAGACATGAAGAAAGCTTCCGAGCATCTTCTGTCCGATTCAGGGACAATGGAGGTAGATGTTCGGAGCAACACCTTGGTTATCACGGACGTTTCCGAGAACATTGAGAACGTTCGCCTGTTGGTAGCCAAACTTGACACTGGAATTCCCGTGTTTAATCTGATGGGAATTCTGTCCACTCCTGATCGTCCCCTGGCCATGATCAATAGCCAAATTTTGGGAGTGGGGGAGACGATTGGGGACTTCACGGTCAGCGAAATTGGTGAAGATAGTGTTACCATGAGGAGAGGAGATGAAACAGTCATCCTGAGATTGACGGAGGAAGGCCGTGCTAGCGAAAGATAGGACACCTGTTGCGACCATCGCGATTCTATTCACCGCGGCAGCATTGGTGCTGGGTCTAGGTTCGGGACTAGCCCAGGTAGCCTCAGAGAAGAGTCCCACTCTTATCTCGCTTGATGTGAAACAGATGGATCTCCAGGACCTGCTGAGATTAATCGCTGAGAAAGCCAACGTTAATATTATTGCCGGGAGCGAGGTGACCGGTTCGGTAACTCTGCGTCTCAAGAATGTGGATCTCTGGCAGGCACTGGAGTCGGTCTTGCGAACAAGCGGTTTTGCCTATCGAGAGGAGGACGGAGTTATCAGAGTGGTAAAGGCAGAAGAACTCGGGGAAGTTCAACCACCACTGTTGGTGACTGAGATCATTCTCCTGGAATTCACTGAGGCAGAGAACGCAAAGAAAGCTTTTGAGCATCTTCTCTCCGCATCGGGAACTATACAGGCAGATTCTACCAGCAATGCCTTGATTGTTACCGATGTTCCTGAAGATATCGAGAATATCAAAAAAAGGGTAGCTGAATTAGAGGAAGTGACGAAAGGAAAGGTCGAGAAGGAAGAGATTGGAATAGAGACACTTCAGAAAGATATCGAGGACATGAAAAAGAGGATGGCTGAACTGGAGGAAGAGGCGGTCGAAAAAGAAGAACTACTCCCTCCAGAGCGATTTCAGCTAAAACACTTAGATGTGGAGGAAGAAAAGGATGCTTTGACGGATGTTTTGAGCAACATGATCGGAGAAGACGGAAGGTTCTCCCTGGATTCTTTGGCCAACTCGGTCTACGTAGAGGCTCCGGCATCTATCATGGAAAGGGTCAAGGAATACTTGGAAGGGGCCGATGTTCCCCCAAAACGAATCATGATCAGAGCAGAATTTGTAGAAGTTCGCCTGGAGGAGATAACACAGCTGGGTATAAAGTGGAGATGGAAGGGGGCTTATGACAGGTACCCTCTGGGATCAACCTTTCGCTATCCTTATTACGTCAGGCCTGAGCCCGGAGAGGCAGTTCCCACCCCTCGAGCTCCTCTTTCTACTCTGGCTGGTGGACTGGGGATAATATTTGGCAGCGTTGAGCAGGAGCTCAGGGGATTAATAGATCTACTCCTTTCTGAGGACAAGGCGAGTTTGCTTTCCAGTCCAAGTATCGTTACCCTGGATGGCAAAGAGGCCAGGATACATGTAGGAGATAAAATCCCGTACCTGGTATCGAGCTGGAAAGAGGGACAACTCTTTGAGAGTACCCATTTCCTCGATCTGGGCACGACTCTCAAGGTTACACCTCAAATCAAAGGGGGAAATAGGGTGGTTCTGGACATCCATCCTGAAGTCAAGGAGAAAACTGGCGACGAGCGTTGGATGGGTGGTCCTCCCGTAGTGGGCACCAGAGACGCACAGACTAAGATCGAGGTGGAAGAGGGAAAGAGTATTGTTATCGGGGGGCTTTTGAAGGACAACGTGACGAGTCATAGAGAAGGGGTTCCTGTTCTGTCTCGGCTTCCTATCATTGGTTCCCTTTTCACTTATAAGAAGACTGAGAAGAAAAAAACTGACCTTCTCGTCTTTATCACGCCCAGCATTTTGCCGGAAGACATA
This sequence comes from uncultured Clostridia bacterium, assembly GCA_964471775.1. Lineage (GTDB taxonomy): Bacteria > Aerophobota > Aerophobia > Aerophobales > AE-B3A > SOJT01. The sequence continues at coordinate 2,283 of CAYYHL010000051.1, read as the reverse complement.
GAACAGGTAAATGTCATAGAAGAGCGCACACCCCTGAAAGTTCAAGTGGATGAGCTCTTCCAACAGGGATTGGAGCACAAAGAAAGTGGAGAATATGAGAAAGCAAGGCAGATTTTTGGGGAAGTTATAGAGAAAAGTACAATCTATGGTTTCATTGATTATCGAGAATCTGCAGAGAAGGAACTAGTCAATATTGAAAAGCTCGAGGAAGAAAGACTAGAGCAAGAGAGGCTAGAGCAGGAGGAGAGGCTAGACCAGGAGAAGAAAGAAAAAGAAAGACTAGAAAAAGAAAAACTAGAGAAGGAACGGCAAGAAAAGGCGAAACCGGAAAAGGCAAGAAAGGCGGAGTTGAAAAAAGAAAGACTAGAGAAACAGAGACTGGAAAAAGAAAGACTGGAGAAACAAAGACTGGAGAAGGAACGGCAAGAAAAGGCGAGACTGGAGAAGGTAAGAAAGGCGAAGTTGGAGAAAGAAAGAGCAAGGAGAGCAAGACTGGGAAGAAAGGAGGGAACTACCTTTGCCCTTGGTCTGGGGGGATGGTCCCCATCTGAGTATGATAGTTCCCTCTTCATATATGAAGCTCAGGTCAGATTGAAAGAAAACCTGACCCTCTTCGGTGCCGGTTCTAATTCTACTGGCAAATCCTCCTATATTAGCTACTTTGGAGTTAGAACAGGAGATAGGTTCAATGTTGGTGTGGGCCGAATGAGCTCGAGTACCCTTGATGAAGATGGATGGATGGTCACTGGGGGAGTTTCCCTCGGAACAGAAAGAGTGCGGCTGGAAGCTCATTACCTATATGTACCTGCGGAAGACGATGGTAAGGGAATAAGGACCATGCTGGGAATAAGATTCTAGCCACAGAAGGGGGCGTGATTATTTCGTACCGACGGAGGAATAGAAATGAATAAGGCTCGTCTCGTCATCGTAGTCTTCTTAATAATGTCAGTAAGCTTCATTGTAACGGGGTGCTTTTTTCGCTCCACGACCTCTCTCAGCATTCTCCAGTACTATCTTGAAAAAGATGTTGAGGAGGAGGATGATGAGGAGGTGGTGACTGCACGAATCCTGGGAGTTGCTGTCAATGATGGCGACACTAGATTAGAGTATGCCGAGGTCGAAGGATATTTCTACAGCCAGGACGGCACTTTGTTAGCTACAGGTTTTGCCAGAACCATCTCCGAAGACGGCGAACCTTTCACTCTTGATCCCGGGGAAGTGTGGGATTTCACCATTTCCTGTCCTGAATCTCCCTCGGAGCTACCCTATCCGTCTTTGAAGATTCTGAGCTGCACCTTCGTTAAGACCTACCCTGGACCGCCTGCAGAGGCCAAACTGGTGGGCAGCGCCCAGAATGATGGAAACGTGACCCTTGCCTTCGCCCAGCTTACCGGACATTTTTACGATTGGCTGGGCAATCTGATCACCGATGTAACAGGCACGGACAGTACCACGGATTTGAAAGTGGGGGAGATCTGGAACTACACCATTTATTTCCCTCACGATATGGTGGATGTCGCGGAGGGCGGATTTGTGAAGATCGAAGATCCGGATGAGGATCTCAAGGCCGCTGAAGTTACGTCAGTGCCGGAAGAGGTAGATTACGTGACTGCTGAAGTCGGCGCTGTGCGAGGGTCCACCGTGATGCCCTGAAAAAGGCACGCCCCGAGAAAAAAGCCTTCTAATAGCCTTCTTACCTTCAAACAGAGACGATTCCCGACCTGTACCATGCTTTCCCTCGAGAATGCCGAGAATAATGTTAGAGATGAAATACAGGGGAATGCAGAATCTCAAGGATAAGAGGAGGAGATAGGTTGTTACTTCTTCCATAGCGTGGCTCAGCGATGTACGGAGAAGTAGTGGGTGCTAGAGCTACATACAGCTGGGTACCCGGGGCTAGCTCTAGGAGATCATTCCATCTTTTACAACTGAGGTATTGTCTTTTTCCCGCCTTTTGTTCTTACCTAGCAACCTCAGGATAGACTCCTTCCCATTTATCTCATTTTCCAACCGAGAAGCCCTTCATTTTCTTTTAAAAAGAGTGCCTATCCACCTTGAGGTTTGGTGATCTTTGGCGAGGATTGCTTTACACTTTCCCTTTGACAAGGTGCCTTCCCCGGCCCTCTGTCTACTCCTGGACTCAGAAGGCCCTGGATGCTCTTGAGGAAACTCTGAAACCAGGAAAGCGAGGACCTAAATTCAAGAAAAGTACCTCAGATATAAAGGATAGTCTCATTGAAGAAAAGAAGGAGAGGATAGAGGAGCTAACTCTTATCATCCAGG
>CAYYHL010000050.1:0-10731 GCA_964471775.1 uncultured Clostridia bacterium | reverse complement strand
GTAAAAAGAGAAGATCTGGAATACGGATTCTCTGGAGAGCCATTCTCGTGGATGAACACCATTAAACCCATCCTGGCAGCTATTTTCCAGCAACAGGAATTCAAGGTAGGAGATAAGCTTCTTATTCCTGGCCTTGGAAGTCTTGCCTGTACCGGTGTGGAAACTGTGGCTAGTCTGGAAGGTAAAGTTTTCATACTAACACTAGCGGCCACAAACACCAAAAGTGAATTTGTGATCAACAAGAACTTGGGACTACCTTTGAGACTGAGCATAATGAATAGCGAAGGAGGCCGGGATTTAGAGCTCAAACTAATAGACTATGAAACCCGCTAGGAAGAAGAAAATGTCTGTGGTCTACATTGGACTGGGTTCCAACCTTGGAGACAGGCTAAAGAATCTGCAGAATTCCGTATCTCACATAAAAAGAGAGATAACGGTAAGGAAGGTATCTTCTTTTTACCATACACAGCCGGTAGGAATGAAGGGAAGGTGGTTCTTGAACTGTGTCCTGGAAGGTGAGACAGAACTAGGTCCCCACCGGTTGATGGAAGCATTGCTCGCTATAGAGAAAAAGATGGGCCGGACAACAAAGAAAAAGAAAGAAAACCGTGTAATTGATCTGGATCTTTTGCTCCACGATGAGAGGGTACTCAAAGAAAAAGGCCTTGTCCTGCCCCATCCCCGTTTGCATAAGCGAGGGTTTGTTCTGGTTCCGTTAGTGGAAATCAATCCTGATCTTTATCATCCAGTCTTGAAAAAAACAGTCAAGGAGATCCTGAATAGACTCACCGATTCCCACCGCATAGAAAAATTCCCAACACAACACACCTTGATGGCACCAGGAAAGTGTTAGTTCCAGGAAATTCTCTTGACAGGGGTGAGCTGATTGGTATAATCAGGGCCAAGCTTTCAAACCTCCAAGGCCAGAAACATCCAAGAAGAGATATTAAATTGAAAAGCATGACTGGGTACGGTGAGGGGAGGGGCAAAACCGAGGAAATTGATCTCCTCCTCGAGGTGAAATCCGTCAACCATAGATTTTTGGAGCTACAAATTAACTCCCCCAAAGAGATTTCCCCGGGTACGGAGGCAAAAATAAGGAGCAAAGTGAAAGCCAAAGTAGCCCGGGGCAAAGTTACCGTTAATATCCGGACAAAGAGAATAAAACCACCTATCTATAGTATCGTAGCTAATGAAGCAGTTGCCTCCCGTTACCATAAACTTCTCTATCAGCTTTCAGATTCCCTGGGTTTGGGGGAGCGGGTATCTCTCTCCCATCTGTTGAGTCTTCCCGAGGTGGTTTATCTGGAAAGGTCGGAGGAAAACGGGGATAAGATAGAAAAACCGCTGTCCCAAGCTTTGAGCAAGGCTCTACGAGATTTCTTGCGGATGCGGGAAAGAGAAGGAAGAAATCATCTTGATAGCATCCAGAGCTGTGTCAAGAGCATAGAGGGCTCCCTTCCTCTTATAGAAAAGGAATTCTCCCTGGCTCAGGAAGACTACCGGAGAAGAACAAGGAAGAGTCTGGAGGAGCTTCTCGAAAAGGAACCTAAGGAAAGAATCATCAACGAGATCCCGCTTCTTCTTTCCCGGGGAGATATCAGCGAGGAGAAACTCCGGTTTCAGTCCCATCTGGAGGAGCTGAAAAGAACCTTAGAGAAAGCCGGCCCCATAGGGAAAACATTGAGTTTCATACTTCAGGAACTGCACCGGGAAATCAATACCATAGGAGCAAAGTCAGATTCTTTTGCCATCTCCCGGCTCGTTGTTCAGATAAAACACTACCTGGAGAGAATCAGAGAAGAGATTATCAATATTGAATAGAAAATCGAGTCCGTCCAGAGGAGGATGAATTTGCTAAAGAAGAAGAAGGGACTCATCCTTGTAATCTCCGCTCCCTCGGGAGCGGGCAAAACGACCTTATGCAAAAGACTCCTGCAAGCTTCCTCCTCATTTATCTCTTCCGTCTCTTTTACCACCCGGCGTCGTCGCAAGAACGAAATTGAGGGAGTGGATTATTATTTCGTTTCCCAAAAAGAATTTGGAAAGATGGCAGGGGAGGGAAGATTTGTAGAATGGGCCGAAGTTCACGACCATCTGTATGGAACGTCCGCCAAGCTCCTCGATCAGAGGGTAAGGGAAGAAAAAGACGTGCTCCTGGAGGTGGATGTGAAGGGAGGATCTCAAATCAAAAAAAACTACCCCCGGGCCGTGCTCATCTTCCTCCTTCCTCCTTCCTGGCAGGAACTGGAGAAGCGCTTAGGTAGCAGAAGAACCGAGAGCGAGGAGAAGCTAGCCCAGCGGATGAAACAGGCAAAAAAAGAGATCGAATACGCCCCTCATTATGATTATCTTATCATAAATGACGATATCAATCGGGCTCTGCAGGATCTGTTAGCCATAATCCGGGCTGAGCGCTGCCGAATGGACCGAGTGGGTGATAAGGATCTACAAGCCTTGAGGGGTCTTACGAACTGAGGAAAGGAGTATCAACTGGATACATTCTCTACCGATGAAGTGCTGCGCAAGACAGGGATAGCTAATAAATACCTGCTGACCCGTCTGGCTATCCAAAGAATGAGAGATATCATCAGGGAGAAAGATAAAGGAAGCCTGCAAAAACCCCAAAATAAGCTTTCTACCCGCGTTTTAAGGGAGATTGCTGAGGGCAAGGTAGAAATGCAGAAGCTGGCGGTCGAAAACAAGGAGGGATCGGAGAACTAGACCCCAATTCTCATTCCCTCTGCCAGAGCACTCTGAAAATCAGACAAAGCAGCTAATTCTACATACTCAACATTCCGTGAAATCTCCTGCGCCTCTTGCCAGGACTCCTGAGAAAGCAGAGCCATGATGGCTCCTAAGCTGGCAGCATTTCCCACACTCCTCACCTTGGCCCCAGACAAGGTAGGAAGAAGACCAATGTTTTGAGCACTTCTTGGGTCAATATCACTGCCGAAAGCTCCGGCCAGGAGGACTTCATCTACTCCCTCTTCCTGCAGGCCAAGCTTCCCCAGAAGAATCTGTATACCGGCACGTATGGCTCCCTTGCCTAGTTGAAGCTCTCTGATATCATTCTGGGTAAGGATAATAGGGAACCCCCCAGCGGACTCGTTCTCACTAGCTAAAACAAAACCACTGCTCCCCTCCGTTTTTATTACCCTCCGATTCCAGATTTTCTTGACCGGGGGAAAGAGAATCCGCCCCGAGCTTTCAATAATTTTCTCCCTAAACAACTCGCTGACGGCATCTACTAATCCGCTTCCACAAATTCCCCGGGGCCTACCCCCTCCTATCACTCCCACCTCCACCCTTCCTTCTCTCAGTCTTACTCTCTCAATGGCTCCTTTTTCTGCTCTCATTCCCCGAGAAATACGTGCTCCCTCAAACGCCGGGCCAGCAGCGCTGGAGGCACAAACTATACGTCCATCTTGGGCCAATATTATTTCCCCGTTAGTTCCAATATCGACAGCCAACCTGAGCTTTCTGTCCCTGCGAGTAAAAAGAGAGGTAGCCAGGATAACTCCTACTGTATCCCCACCCACAAAGACAGCCACATTCGGAAAAATGAGTAGTCCTCCCCTCTGGTTGACCGCGATCCCTAACTCCGAGGCTTCAAGTCTAATAGCCTTCTCAATTGCGGGAACATACGGATAAATAGCTAGATTCAAAGGATTTATGCCCAATAGAAAATGGTGCATAACTGTGTTACCAACAAAGGTTGCTTCGTAGATATTCTCTGTTCTTACCTTTGCTTTCCCGCTTAGTGATTTGATGATTTGATTGATAGCTTGAATTACTTCCTTTTGCAAGATCTTCAACCCGTTGGGATGAGACTGAACAAAGCTGACCCTGGTGACTATATCCTCTCCGTAAGAGATCTGAGGATTCAAAACACCATTGGCAGCTAGCTCCTGCCCAGTATCTAGATCCACCAAAATACCTACTATGCTGGTTGTTCCTATATCAAAGGCTACACCAAAACTCTTTCCCCTGGTGTCTCCTCCCTCTACTTCAAATAATTTTCCGTTACTCACGACAGCTGTTAGTTTCAAATCAGCTTTCCGTATGAAAAGAGGGATTTTCCTTATGAGCTCCAGATCCGAAGCCAGGGCAGAAATTCCTTGCTCTCTGAGCGATCTCTCTACTCTTGACAGATCGTCAACTTGATCCTCCAGTGTAGGACGAGGAAGAGAAAGATGCACTTTGTGAATACGGGGGTTGGTGGTTATTGTTCGGCTTATTCTGCTAGTGAGGATTTTGGGAAAGGACACAAGAGAAAGAGGGTGGACTTGGACCCGGCACTCTCCTTCAATCAAGGTTTGGCAGGCCAATCTCCAGCCTTGTTCTAAGTGGCAAAGATGTTTTTGTTCGGCTGGACTTGGAGCGGAAACTTTGCCTTTTATCTTAATCCTACATTTTCCACACATCCCCTTTCCCCCACAGGGAAATCTTATCTGAATTTCCGCCCTCTCTAGCGCCTCCTCTAAACTAGTTCCTGAACTAACAAGAATGGTTTTCTGCCAGCTCGGAAAATGAAGCTTTACTTTTCTTCTCTCCATAGCATTTAGCCTATCAACTTAATCACATGTTGTAGGAGCTCCTTTTTTCCCACTACTCCCACCACCCGAGCTGCGACTTCCCCATTTTTGAAAAAAAATATAGTGGGAATTCCCTTTACACCATATTTGGCTGCTTCACTCGGGTTTTCATCTACATTTACCTCACAAACTTTTATTTTTCCCTCAAATTCCTCAGCAATTTCCTTGATAAAGGGTTTCATCCTAAGACAAGGACGGCACCACTCGGCCCAAAAATCTACTAGGACAGGTAGATTAGCTTCTATTATTTCCTTCTGAAAATCTTCTTCTTTGATCTGCTTGATCTTACTCATAGTTGTCTCCTGTTAATCTTGTTGCTTTTTGGAATACTACTAATACTACTATCTTAATATTTGTCTATATTAGTAGTCATAGGAGTTGTGAGCTGTGGGGATAACAGCTAAGATCTAAGGGGAAGCTGTTAAAGACGAAAGAGAATCCTTGGGATAAAATTGTCACTTTTTCACACTATTTCACAAGAAGAAGGCTGGTTCAATTTTATTCTCTTTCTATGCATAGATTTTCCCCAGAATCTCACAGGGTTTTCAATAGTTTTTTCAACTCTTTCAAATCATTTAGTAAAGCGCTGTTCTTATTCTTTCTTTCTTCTATTTTTCTGAAAGCATACATTACAGTGGTATGGTCTTTTCCTCCGAACTGACTACCAATCTCAGGGAAAGAAGCTTCAGTAAATTCACGACAGAGGTACATGGCTATCTGCCGGGGAAAGGCAATGGACCTTATTCTCTTTTTGCCTTTCAGGGCAGATTCTTTCACTTTGTAATATCTGCTTACCGCTTTCTGGACCATTTCTATGGTTATGGGTTTGGATTCCCGGGAGGGAAGAATATCCCTCAGGATTTCCGAAGCCACACCCAAGTCTATTTTCTGTTTGAATAGAGAACAGTGAGCAACTAGACGTACCAGACACCCTTCTAATTTACGAATATTACTCTTTACCCTCTCAGCAATAAATACAGCTACTTCGTGGGGAAGTTCTACATTATCTATTGCCGCTTTCTTTTTTAGTATGGCTATTCTGGTTTCTAGATCTGGACGTTGAATATCGGCAATCAGGCCCCATTCAAAACGGGACTGCAGTCTTTTTTCTAAAGTGGGGATTTCTGTCGGAGAGCGATCACTGGAGAGAACGATCTGTTTGCGTGCTTCATAAAGGGTATTAAATGTATGAAAAAACTCTTCTTGGGTGCGCTCTTTACCGGCCAAGAAATGGATATCATCGACGACCAAAACATCCGTATTCCTATATCTTTTTCTAAACTCTATCGTCTTGTCGTCTCTAATAGAGTCTATTAACTCATTGGTGAACTGCTCTGAAGATAAATAGGTGAAATCTAACCCGCTTCCGTGTTCCATAATATAGTGACCAATAGCCTGGAGGAGGTGAGTCTTACCCAGACCCACTTTTCCATAGATGAATAGAGGATTATAAGCTCGGGAAGGAGCTTGGGCTACCGCTAGGGCAGCAGCATGAGCTAATCTGTTACTGTTTCCGATCACGAATTTGTCAAAGTGGTAGCGAGCATTTAGCCTTGGGAAAGAAGAGTTTCTGCTCAAAGGCGCCCTCTTTTTTTTGCGGACCGCTCTCTGAGGCAGGACAAACTCAGCCTCAATAGAACTGCCAATTATGTCTCGCATTTCCTTTTCTATCATGGGTAGATATCTCTTATTCAACCATTCCCTAAAGAAGTCGTTAGGAACCTCGATGGTCAATTTGCTTGGAGTAAGGGAGTATAATTGGGTGGGTTTGAACCAGGTCTTGAAGTTCTGAGGCTTAATCCTTTTTTCAATTCTAGAAAGAAGCTCCAGCCAAATGTTTTCCTGGTATTCATCCATCTGAAAATCTACTTTCCCCATCAAAACTTAATCACAGGTTTATCCACAGCTGTGGATAAGTTGAAACTCTTGAAAATGGAGAGAAAAAATGAGAAAAAGATACGTCGCCCTTGTGGAGAAAGGCTCTCTATGGCCGTTTTATGAGTTATGCACAAACGGAGAGATGAGACACTCACGCATTTTAATCTTATAAAGAACCCCCTTTTTGTCAAGTTTGACAGAGGAGCGGGATTCTGTTAGAGTAAGCACGTATAAGTACTTTCAGGGATAAATGATGGAAAGACTGTGGGCTCCATGGCGAAGGGAGTATATTCTGGGAACCAGAAAAATAAAGGGATGCATCTTCTGCCAGAAGTCAAAAGAAAATGAAGATGAGGAAAACTATGTTCTTTTGAGGGGAAAAGACTGCCTGGTAATACTGAACGTTTTTCCTTATAACAATGGCCACCTTATGGTGGCCCCGTACCGACATGTAAAGTCGGTTGAGAATCTTACTCAAGAAGAAGCCAGGGAAATGATGGAGATTCTTCGCAAAATGGTTAGTCTTCTTAAAGAGGTTCTGCATCCGGAGGGTTTTAATGTAGGAATGAATCTGGGGAAGGTAGCCGGGGCCGGGATAGTAGACCATGTTCACCTTCATGTCGTTCCCCGCTGGAAGGGAGATAGTCATTTTATGTCGGTTCTTTCAGATACGAGAGTTATCTCTGAGGCTCTGAGGCAGACTTATAGCCAGCTAAAAGACAAATTGACCAAGCTCTCTCCCTAAAGATAAGCTTCTCTTTTTTCTTGATCGAGAGACCTCGTAGTGACGGAGGATTCAGGGCTCCCGGGGAAACTCCCTTCCATGAAGATAAATCCTTGACAGAACTTGGGGGCTAAGGCAGCAACAATGGTGTTAGCGGGGAGGATTTCTGAGTGGATCAGACAAAAAGTCAAGGAGGCAGGAGCAGAGGGAGTCGTGGTGGGAATAAGTGGGGGGGTTGATTCCTCGGTGGTGGCAAGCTTGGCCAAAAAAGCTGTGGGAGAAAAAGTGCTTGGGGTAATCATGCCCTGTCACAGCGAACCCCTGGACGAGAAGTACGCATGGCGGGTGGCCGAGAAACTCAAAATAGAGACAGAACGTGTGGTTTTGGATTCTCTTTACGATAGATTTTCGGACCTTCTTCCCTCTGGTAAGAGGCTGGCTCTCACCAATTTGAAAGCCAGACTGAGAATGGCTACCCTATATTATTTCGCTAACAATCTGAACTATCTTGTAGTTGGTACGGGTAATAAGAGCGAAATATCAGTAGGATATTTCACAAAGTATGGGGATGGGGGTTGCGATATTCTTCCCCTGGGGGATCTTTTGAAGACCGAGGTGAGAGAACTGGCGAGAGTGCTGGAGCTTCCAGAAGAGATCATCAACCGAGTTCCCAGCGCAGGTCTCTGGGCAGGGCAGACAGACGAAGAAGAGATGGGTCTCAGATATGAGGATCTGGATAGGATCCTATTGGCCATAGAAGCTGGCAAAGGAAGTCTTGCCCCCAAAGAGGTGGTGGCCAGGGTAAAGCGCTTGATTGAGGCCTCTCAACACAAGAGGTTACCGGTCGCCGTATTCAAAAAACCGACTCAGAAACATAGAACATAGCCCTATGGGCGTTGGTGACAAGCTTGAGCACCTGTCTAAAATGCTGACTGATACACTGTAGAAAGGGGTATGGATAACAAAAAGATGAGAGTTAAGATAATCATTCCAAATGCCTCTACTGAATTTAGAGACAGTCAAGTTGAAGAACGAAAGAAAGCAGCCGGACCAGAAAATGAAGTAGAGGTAGTTTGTTTAACTCATGGTCCCGTATCCATTGAATCAAGTTATGATGAGGCCCTGGCAGCTCCTCACATAATTGAAGAAGTGAAGAAAGCAGAAAAAGAGGGTTATGATGCTGTAAGCCTAGATTGCGCCATGGATACAATCGTAAGAGCAGCCCGAGAGGCAGTGACGATACCGGTTACCAGTGCAGGTGAAGCGAGCTATCTTTTGGCTCTTGGATTGTGCAGGAAGTTTTCGGTAGTAACGGTATTGAAAAGTACTGCTGAAGCAATCAAAGAGAATATAGGTAAATACGGTTTTGAAAACAGAGTTGCATCGGTACGAGTTGCAAATATGCCCGTATTAGACTTAAAAGATGAAAAAGCAGCATTCAAGGCTATTTTGGCAGAAGCCAAGATAGCCTTGGAAAAAGATGAGGCACAGGTCATTGTTCTTGGATGTACGGGGATGTCATCTTTGACGCCAAAACTGCACCAGGAGCTGGGAATTCCTGTCATCGATCCGGCGGTGGCATCTCTGAAGTTGGCAGAGATATATGTCAGCATGGGACTCACAAAAAGCAAAATGGCTTATGAAGCCCCAATGGAGAAAGAAATACTTTAGAAAAGAAGGAGGAAGGTGAGATGCCAGAGATGTTTGAACTGGAATTAGGGAAGGCAGGGTATATCGTAGCACAGGAGATGTGCCGAATTAAGAAAGGCGAATCTGTAATCATAACCGTAGATTCTGTAATGGATTTTAGACCGGTAGCAGAAGTTGCCAAAGCAGCCGAAGCTATTGGAGGGAAAGTAATGGTGGCATGGCATTCAACCCCGAGCGGTTATGGAAAGGTGGCCGACCCGCAGCTGCCGGAATCGTTAAAAAAGGCAATACCTGCAGCAGATGTATGGATAGAGTTCAACAATCAGTGGCTTTTGTATTCGACACCGTGGATAGAAGCAATGTCAAATGGTAGAACAAGATATCTTTTCCTGGGAGGTTTGGATCCAGAAAGGATTGCGAGATGTATCGCGAGACTTGATATGGAGCTGCAGGAGGAATTTCAGAATAAAGTGGTCGAACTGACGAAGAAAGCTTCCAAAATGCGTATCACAACAGCAGCAGGCACGGATGTCTCCTTTGAGAATGTAAAAGAGCGTCCCATGACGAATGAATTACGTGCAGATGTGCCAGGTCCGCACTTTCTGGTGGGGCAGATTGGCTGGGCACCAGGAGAGGAAAGTATTGATGGTGTCATAGTGTTCAATGGATCTTTTTCTGGAGGTGGTGAAGCCGATCTCGGAATTCTTGCGCATCCGATTGAATTAGTTGTTAGGGAAGGAAGGATTGCTGAGATTAATGGTGAGGATGAAGCCAAGAAGATGAGTGCTTGGCTGAAAAAGCTCGGTGATCCGAATATGTATAATCTGGCTCATGTATGTTACGGGTTCAACCCGGGGGCAATACTAACAGGACTATGTACTGAGGATGAGCGTGTGTGGGGATCTACTGAATGGGGAATCGGTTATCAGGGACCCATGTTTGAAGGTAGTCTGGAAGATGCTGTATCCCATGCCGATGGCATATGTTTGAATTCAACTGTATGGGTGAATGATGAGTTGTTACTTAAAGAAGGAAAAGTAGTGCATCCCGAACTGAGTGAGATTGCAAAGGCCATGGGAAAATAGACTGGAAAGATCAGTTGACTACGTGGCCAGCAGAAATAATCCAAAGCCTCTCTGTAGCGAGAGAGGGGACAAAGGGCAAGAATTTCGCAGCTCTTGACTTGAAAGAAAGAATCTGTTAAGAATTAGTAGTAAACTCTGGTAGACGCTTACCAAGGAAAAACCAGGATGGGGCTGGAGGGGGGTGAGGTGGAAAAACATGCCCCTATTTTAAGGAAGATTGGCAAAAGAATACTGAGAACTATTAAAGGAGCAAGCATATGCCAGGTAGAATATTTGGGGACAATCGGCTGAAATCGATGATCATAGTGGTCATCGGCACATTGTTGGCTGTTGGACTTGCTTCCGGCATTTTGGCAGCATCACCGGGGGAAGCCGAAGAGCCTATACGAATCTTGGGTACCGTTGCTTTCTCAGGAGCCGCAGGTAACATAGGTCCGGCTTATGATAGAGCTATGAGATTGGCTGTTGAGGAGATTAACGCAGCGGGCATACGAGGATTTTCAGGTATTGAATACAAGGTTATAGATACAGAGACAAAACCTTCCGTACTTAAGAGAAAGCTCAGCAGGGAAGTAGGAACTTGGAAACCTGATGTAATGGGAGGAGCAGCTCTTGAAACGACCATTAGCCCCATATGTGTGGAAGCTCCAAAGTACAAGATTCCCGCATTTGTTGGGGGACACCTTAGTATGAGCAAGTATCTTCCTCCTGGGGAAGTTCCGGTGAGCAAATGGGTAGTCTATTATGGTTATGCTGATTACTTTGCAGGGCAGCTTGCGGGCAGGTTCTTTGAGGA
>CAYYHL010000049.1:0-10782 GCA_964471775.1 uncultured Clostridia bacterium | reverse complement strand
AGAGGAAGATAATGATGATGGCTATTATAGCTCCGAGAATAGCCACTTGCTCAAGTTGAGAAATAGAATCCTTGATAAACTCGGAGGTATCAAAGATGGTCCCTACCTCTACATCCTGGGGCAGACCCTTTTCTAATTGAGTGAGTTTCTTATGAACTCTATCGGCTACTCTGACCGTGTTAGTGCCGGACTGCTTACGGACAACCAGGATGATGCCCGGCTTTCCATTGATTCGGACTTCGCTTCGCTGCTCCTTGAAGGTATCCTTAACCTGGGCAACATCCTTGAGATATATGGGTACCCCCCCTTTGGTAGCTATGACGACATTTTCTATCTGAGAGACCTGGGTGAACTCACCCATAGTTCTCACGAAGAACTCTTTCTCACCGCTCTCAAGGTAGCCTCCAGGGAGATTGAGGTTTTCAGCCCGCAGGGTATTGACGAGTTGATTCAAAGATAGTCCTACCGAGGCCATTTGACTGCGGTCTACCTGGACCTGAATCTCCCTCTCCGTTCCTCCCGCAACTTCGATGGAAGAGACGCCTTCTATCTGCTCGAGTTCGTATCTAATGTTCTCGTCGGCCAGGTGTCTAATCCAGACCAGATCACGATCACCAGACAGGCTCAGTACCATAAGTGGCATCAGGGAGGGGTCAAACTTAAATGTGAGTGGATCGTCAGCCCCCTCGGGCAACGTTCCCTCAACCAAGGAAATGTTTTCCCGAACATCGTTGGCTGCCTCATCCATATTAGTACCCCAGTCAAAGTTCATAATGATTACCGAACCACCGTCGGATGAGACTGAGCTCACCTCCTTTATATTATTAACCGTACTCACCATCTTCTCTAGCGGCTCGGTGACCATCTTTTCCACCTCAAGGGGAGCTGCCCCCTCGTAGCGGGTCATCACCATAATGACCGGGAAAGTAATATCAGGGTAGAGGTCAATGGCTATTCTCCTTAGCGAGAAGCCTCCCAGAACCAAAACAGCCAGGAAGACCATAAACGTAGTTATAGGTCGTCTGATAGCTATGCGGGAAAGACTCATCCCTCATCCCCTCCTTGAATCTCTACCTTGTCCCCATCCTTAAGGTCGGAGGGGCCGGCAACGACTACGGTATCCCCCTCTTCGAGGCCGCTCACGACTTCCACCAAGTCATCTCTTTCTAAACCAGTACTGATTTTCTGAAGATGGACTTTTCTATCCCGAACCACAAACACCTCTTTTCGTCCCTCCTTCTCCATTATGGCCTCCCGGGGAATGAGAAGGATATTATCACGCCGGACCAGCAGTCTAACTCGGGGAAACATCCCCGGTTTCATGAGATAGTCTGGATTGGAGATCTTGATCTCCACCTCTATTTTTCTGCTTAAGGGGTCCATAACCGGACTGATGTTAATTTCTTTTACTTCGAAGACCCTGTCCAAATAGGTGTCCACTTTTACGCCTACCCTCTGGGTTAACTTCACCAGTCCAATATCCTCATCACTCACATGAGTCAGGAGCTTTACGGTATCTACATCGACAATACTCACCAGCGGTTGGGTCGGGCCAACCATTGCTCCCGCATCAACAAAGCGCTTGCTCACGATTCCGGAAATGGGAGCCTTTATGGTGCAATCATCCAGACGAATCTTAGCCAATCCAAGAGCCACTTCAGCCTGTTGAGCCGTCGCCTCTGCGCCCTTTATCTTTGCTTCCCAGCTTCGTGCCTCCTTGAGGCTTTCCAGGATCTTGAGCTGGGCCTCAGTCTGTTCTACCTGTGCCTCCACTACCTTGATGTCTTCTTCTCTGGCTCCTTTCTTTATCAAATCCAAACTTGCCCTGGCTGATATTAGCCCGGCCTGGGCCACTTTGAATTGAAGCTCGGCCCGGTCAAATTGCTGATCCGAGATGGCCCCCTTCTCATAATTGTCCCTGGCTCGATTGAGATCCTTCTCCATAGTCTCCGCACTTTCCAGAGCTTGTCTATAAGCTGCATCTGCCCGCTCGATCTCTTCTTTTCTCGCTCCTTTCTTGATCTTGTCAAGATTTGCCTGGGCCATCTTGAGGGCAGCCTCAACCTGCTGAAGATTACTCAGGAATTCAGTCTCGGCAGTCGCTTTCACCAAATTCCACTGAGTCTGGGCAGCACTGAAGGCCGCCTGTGCCTGCCCGACTCCCAATAGATATTCTCTATCCTCGATTTTGGCTATAACCTCTCCCTTTCCTACCCTGTCACCCAGTTTAACGCTTATTTCCTCCAGGGTTCCACCGACTTTGGGAACTATGGTCACGCTCCTGTGAGGACCCACATCTGCTGTGAGGGAGAGCTCCTGGGTGATCGTGCCTCTTTCTACAGATGCACCGTTCACCGGAACCGCAGCTTCTTCCTTCTCCTGAGAATAAGATACCCAGGGAAGACAGAGTATCATGAGAACGAACATTCCTACAGAGACTATTCTCGGGTACATAGAAAACCTCCTTCTCTATTTCATTGCTTTCTCGAGCTCTGCCATAGCCACATTGTAGTCATGTAAAGCTTTGAGATGGCCGAGGCGAGCCCGGGTTACGGTGAGTTGCGCATCCAGAACTTCCAGATTGGTAATGGCTCCACTTTTGTAACGAACCTCGGCAATGGAAAGTGCCTCCTCGGCCTCTTCAATGTTCTTTTCCTGAGCATAGATTCTTTCCTTTGATGCCTCCACATCCCAAAAGACTTTCCTCACCTCCAGGTCTACTCCAGCCTCGAGCCCCTGAACAGAGAGCTCAATTTGCCTGACCTGGGATCTTCGTTGGGCAACTCGTGCCCGGGTTGCCCATCCATCAAAGAGGGGTATGGATAACACCAGATTAAGATTCCACTCCCCTCCCCATTCATCTTCTCCTCCTGAGGGGTTTTGATATTGATAATTCCCCACCAGGGCCAGATTCGGCTTATTCTGAACCTCAGCGAGCTTAAGAAGTACCTCAGAGATCTCTTTCTGGAGCTGTACGCTTTTCAGATCACTTCTTTCCTCTAAAGCTCTATCCAGAGCTTCTTCTAAAGTTACTTTCAGCGGTCTAAAGGAGAGCTCACCCTCCAATTTCAGGGAAGCGGAGGGAAGAGAGAGGAGATTCGCCAGATTCTCCAGCGACAGGTGTACGTTATTCCTCACCTGGATTAAATCCGGCTTAAGATTCGCGACCTCTACCCGAGTCCTCAAAAGATCGAATTTGGAGACCACTCCCGCTTCGAAGAGATCTTCTACCACGGCTAGATGCCTCTCGGACTGGTCGAGAGCCGCCTCAGTCACCTCCCGGTTTCTTTCAGCCAAGAGAACTGCATAAAAAGCCTTCTTGACCTGAAAGGTAATCTTATTCTGGGCATTCTTTAGATCTTCCTCTGATTTCTGATAATACAGGCTCGCTCCCTGGTTGCCATACTTTAGAATACCGCTGCTGTAAAGCACCTGGGTAAGAGACAGCGTGGACAGGTAATTATCCGCTTTTCCCATCTCTATACTGCCGTAAGGAGGCACACTCATAGAAGGGGCTTCATTCAAGCGAGTATAACTGCCACTTAAGTTTATGGTCGGTAGGTACTCTGCCCTGGCCTCTTTTATCCTCTGTTGTGCTTCTTCGATCTTTTCCGTGGCTGCGAGTATCTCCCTGTTATTGGCCAGGGCTACTCGTACAGCTTCATCTAAGTTAAGAACATCTGTTCTCCCTTCACCAGAAAGGAAAATCAAGCACAGCACAACTGAGAGAAGAAATATACACCACGTTCCTACCTTGGAGTTACCCATTCTGTTTGATTCCTCCTTTTTCATGAGCCTTCACCCTTCTACTTTCTGCCGCTGCTTTGAAATGCGTCAAAATGAGGTGACCCTTATCCTGCCTTTTTATGCATCTTGGCGTGAAGGGTCTTAGATATGTTCAGGAGATTACTTCTTTCCTCAGGAGTCATCTCTGTCAGCATGGACTCTATCTTTTTCCTTCTTTCCTCCTCGAACCTGCCTATTATCTTTCGCCCCCCAGCCGTTATGGCCACCCTTACCACTCGCCTATCCTCTGGGTCAGACTTTCGCACCACGAACTCTTTTTCAACCAATTTATCCACCGTACGGGTAAGGGTGCTTAGATCCATACAAATGCTCCTGCCCAGCTCCGACATGGTGGGCTCCTGGGTTGAAGAGAGGTCACCAAGAACGCACATCTCAGGAAAGCTTATGTCCATATGGAGAATTTCCTGAGGCTGATCCATGTGGAAAGCCTTTACCAGGTCTGGTAAGAGAGCCATCATCTCATCAACACATTCTCTGATCTCCTTCCCCATTATACCCCTCCCGTGTTCCTTCAAGTATTGGAAATACTAAAATTTATTATGAGGCAATATTCTCAATGAGGCAATTTATTATAACAAAATATTTTTGTCTGTCAAGTTTTTATCTATCAAGCAAATCTCGGAGCTTCCCCGGCCACCAAGGTGCTCCTCAAAAAGACCCGGGTGCTTTGTCGAGGTTTAACCCGAACGGCCTGGGCACTTCTAAAGAAATAGATTTTCGCATTGACATCTGAGTTTCGCCCTGATATTCTGGGCAAGATAGAGGGATTCTAGAGTGGACCAAACGTAAACGTTTCAAGAAGGAAGGAGCATTGCTTATCAGCTTTGAAGGAATTGATAAGGGCGGCAAAACTACTCAAAGCTCCCTACTTGCCCAGTATCTTGAAGAGAGGGGCTACGAGGTGGTGAGGACCTCTGAGCCAGGCGGGACAAGGCTGGGAACGAGAATTAAGGAAATCCTCCTCGGTCCATCTCACGCTAAAATGAGCAAGACTAGTGAGCTCTTCCTTTACCTCGCGGATAGAGCTGAACATGTGCAGAAGATTATCAAGCCGGCTCTGGAGCACAGAAAGATCGTCATCTCCGATCGTTTTGCGGACGCCAGCATTGCCTATCAGGGATACGGAAGAGGTTTAGAGATAGACTGGATCGAAGAGTTGAACAGGATTGTTACCCAGGGCATCCTTCCCGACATAACATTCCTGTTGGACATAACCCCTTCTCTGGCTACGCGAAGGGGAGAAAAGAAGGATAGGATGGAGAAGGAAAGAATGGACTTTCACCAAAGGGTATATCAGGGATATCTTGAGCTGGCCAAATCTCATCCTGAAAGAATAAAGGTAGTTCCAGGAGAGGGGACCCCTCAAAGGGTTCACCTTACCATTAGAAAAACACTATCTCCCTATCTCGCATCTCGTCAGCAAAACAAGAACCATCCAGTGAAAACTCGCGCAAAAAGAGTATCAATAGAAGGAAGTGAAGATGTCGTTTGAAGAGATAAGGGGGCAAAAAAGAGCCACCCGGATACTACAGAATGAAGTAGCTACCGGATCTATCTCAGGGGCGTATCTTTTCATCGGTCCTGACGGAGTGGGAAAGAACTTGACCGCCCTCAATTTTGCCAAAGTACTCAATTGCAAAGAAGGCAGGATAGATAGTTGTGATAGGTGCTCTTCGTGCCAAAAAATTGACCGATTATGCCACCCTGATCTCAGGATTATAGAGGCAAAAGAGGGTCCCATCAAGATTGAACAAATTCGGACCCTAAAAAGGGAATCTGCGTATAGCCTCTATGAAGGAAAGAAGAAGGTATGGATAATAAGAGATGCAGACAAGTTTACCCAGGAGGCGGCTAATTCCCTCCTCAAGGTGTTGGAAGAGCCGCCCCCCCGGGTGGTAATCATCCTCATCTCACAGACCAAGGAGAAATTACTTCCCACGGTCCTTTCCCGTTGTGAAACCATCCCCTTTTCCCCGCTTTCCTCATCCGAGATAAGAGAGATTCTCAAGGGGCATGTGCCTCTTGGTTCTTCCAGGGCTCGCCTTATCGAGAAATTGGCCCGAGGAAGGGCTGGAGAAGCTATTCTTCTCCTGGAAAATGAGGATGTCCTGAACCTTAGAGAAAAAGTCTTGGCAAGCCTGGGGGGAAATCTTAGTCTGGAGCAGATTCTCCAGCTAGCCCAGAACTGGAAAGATCTCTCCTCAGACCAGCTTGAGAGGACTTTGGACGTGATTCTCTCCTGGTTCAGGGACCTTTTGATCTTGAAGCAGGGAGGGGATGAGTGGATCATAAATCATGATCGAATGGATAGACTCAAAGAACAAAGTGAGAGATATTCCTCCTCAGGCTTGAGCAAAGCTATCGAGGTGGTGGAGACAACCAAACGACATCTGGGATACAGGCTGAGCACCGTGCTGACCCTCGAAGATATGTGGCTGAGACTCAGAGAGTGCCAACTAACCACTGCTTAGACGCATCCCAGTTTTCCGGTTTTGGCTTTGGACAGAGCCGCCAGTATCGGTTGGTCGTTATTTGACAGAAGACATAGGCACCGTTATAATCTCATGATCTTGAGAAAAAATTCACAAGTCCAGAGCGCCATGGACAGGGAAAAGATCAAACAAGCAGTTAGGTTGTTCCTGGAAGGCATTGGGGAGGATCCTGAGAGAGAAGGCATTGAAGGAACCCCGGGCCGAGTCGCAAAAATGTGTGAGGATGTGCTTTCGGGAACAGGAAAAGATCCTCACCAAATACTGAGCACTCTGGTAGCGGAAAGGCACGATGAGATAATCCTGCTGCGAGATATCCCCCTTTATTCCTTCTGTGAACACCACCTTTTACCTTTTACGGGAAAAGCGCATGTTGCCTACATTCCCAAGGGTGGCAGAGTCACCGGACTGAGTAAGTTAGCCCGAGTCATCAGCGTCCTTAGTCAAAGACTGCAGGTGCAGGAACGTTTGACTACCCAGATCGCGGATGCGGTCAACGATACTCTGAAACCAAAGGGAGTTATGGTTATCATAGAGGCCGAGCACCTCTGCATGTCTATGCGGGGGGTAAGAAAGCCAGGAACGACAACCATTACCTCTGTTGTCCGGGGATTGTTCAGGGAAAACGCCGCTACCAGAGCGGAAGCAATGAGCTTCATCACAGGACCAAAAAAATAGAAAGGAGGATTCTATGCTATCGGATCTCGAGATTGCTCAGGCAGCGAAACTAAAACCTATCGTAGAGATAGCCAAAGATTTGGGGTTGGAGGAAGATGAGATTGAACTTTATGGAAAATATGTAGCCAAGATTTCTCTTCAAGTACTGGAAAGACTGAAGGACAAGCCAAACGGCAAATTCATTACGGTCACCGCCATTACTCCTACCCCTCTGGGGGAAGGAAAGACGGTGGTCGCGTGCGGATTAGGACAGGCTCTGGCTAAGATAGGGAAGAGAGTATGTAATGCTTCCCGTGAGCCCTCAAAAGGCCCTACTTTCGGGATCAAAGGGGGAGCATGTGGTGGAGGCTATTCCCAGTTTCTTCCCATGGAAAACATCAACCTTCATTTCACCGGCGATATTCATGCCGTAGATACAGCTCATAATTTGCTGGCGGCCCGCATTGATGAAACCCTTCTGCATGGTAACCCTTACAATCTGGATCCACACAAAATTACCTGGCGCTACTGTGTCGATGTAAATGCCAGGTCCCTGAGAAACATCATCGTAGGACTGGGCGGCCCAGCTCATGGCTATCCCAGGGAAACCGGCTACGACATCACCGTAGCCACCGAAACCATGGCTATCCTGGCCCTGACCACAAGCCTAGAAGATTTAAGAGAAAGATTGGGTAGGGCAGTGGTTGGTTATACCCACGAAGGCAAACCTGTAACAGCTGAGGATCTCAAAATGGCCGGGGCAATGACAGTTCTCATGAAAGATGCCATCAAACCAAATCTGATACAAACTACAGAGAATACTCCTGCTATTTGTCATGCTGGTCCTTTCGCTAACGTGGCTCATGGAAATAACTCTGCTCTAGCTGACATGGTAGCCCTGAAGCTGGCTGACTACGTGGTTACTGAAAGTGGGTTTGGTGCCGATTGTGGCTTTGAGAAGATCGTTGATGTGACCTGTCGGCAGAGCGGACTGAAGCTCGATGTGGCAGTAATTACAGCCTCCATTAGAGCTCTGAAGATGCATGGAGGTGCTTTTACCCTCAAACCGGGACAAAAATATGACAGCATAAAGAAGTTTGCTGAGTCGGAAAATATGCCAGCACTGGAGAAGGGATGCGAAAATCTGGCCAAGGCTATCGATATCGTGAGGACCTTCGGCGTTCCGGCTGTGGTCGCTGTCAACCGCTTCACCTCCGACACCGATGCTGAGGTCGAGCTGGTGCAGAAGAAAGCTCGTGAGGCAGGAGCCGAAGAGGCTGTGCCAGTAGAGGTATGGGCCAAAGGCGGAGAAGGAGGTACCAAATTAGCCGAGGCAGTAGTGGCAGCCTCTGAAAAATCCAACAATTTCCACTTTCTCTATCCCGATGATATCCCCATCAAGGACAAAATCGAGGCCATCGCCACCAAAATCTACGGAGCCAAGGACGTTCATTACGACTCCCTGGCGGCAGAGCGAATTAGACTTTACACCAAACTGGGTTTCGATAAGCTGTCTATCAACATGGCCAAGACCCATCTTTCCCTTTCCCATGATCCTACTCTAAAAGGAGTGCCCAAGGACTTCACGTTGCCTGTTCGTGATGTTCGTGCCTCGGTAGGGGCTGGTTTCCTCTATCCTCTCTGTGGTGTATTTCCCACCATGCCAGGGCTTCCTTCCCGGCCTGCGGCTGTGGATGTGGACATTGACGAGAAAGGCAAGACCGTGGGGCTTTTCTAATGATCAGCTGAGCCGGAAGGACAGGATCTCTTTTTTCTGAACTGCAAGAGAATGCAGCGGAGAAACGTGTGGCGGCTCAGGTAAAGGCAGTCTCTGGATTTGGAGATTGTCCGGTGCTGCGAGAATAAGATCCCTCAGGCAAATCCTTAGTTAGATAGGAGGTTTAGATGTCTGCTCAAATCATAGATGGAAAGACAATTGCTGGCGAAATAAGAGAAGAAATAAAGGAAGAGATTGAAATCCTGAAGAAAAAGGGGACTGTCCCTTCTCTGACTGCTATCCAGGTAGGGGAAGATCCCGGATCCGCAGTCTATATCCGCTCCCAGCGAAAATCGTGCGAAGCCGTAGGCATTGAATATGCGCTGCAACAGTTTGACAGTTCCGTTTCTCAAACGGAAATGACTGAATTCATTGGAAAACTAAATGGGGACAGGGGTGTCAGTGGAATAATTCTCCAGATGCCTCTACCGCAAGCTTTAGATGCTCGAGCCCTCCAGGCTGCTATTCATAGGGAGAAGGACGTAGAGGGAGTTTCTGCGGCCAATATGGGCATGGTAGTTTTTGGTAGACCCATTCTGGGCCCCTGTACGGCTATGGCCGTGATGAAGCTCATAAAGTCTACCGGTGTAAATCTCTACGGCAGGGAAGCAGTCATGGTTGGCCACAGTGATATTGTAGGTAAGCCCGTGGCCCTCCTTCTTCTGGATAAGTTTGTCACCACCAGCGTGTGCCATATTGCTACCGGAGAAAGAGGCACTCTTCCAGACTATGTTGAGAGAGCGGAAATTCTCATCGCAGCTGTGGGAAAGGCACATCTCATTAAAGGAGAGTGGATAAGGAAGGGAGCCATCGTTATCGATGTGGGGATCAACCGTGTGGAGGGGAAGATTGTGGGCGATGTAGAATTTGAAGCAGCTAAAGAGAGAGCGTCCTACATCACCCCGGTGCCGGGAGGAGTAGGCCCAGTTACCACCGCTATTCTCCTGAAGAATACCATAGAAGCGGCCAAGTTACGAGGGAGCTGAATCGCCCCGTCCTTTTTTCTATCGCTCATCTAACCAGAAGACTCAGAATCATCTTTTCCAGAGCTCTTCTTTCATCTTCTCTGCCCGTCTTTATTGACAGTTCTGTCTCCACCAATTGGTGATACCCATTAATTAACTCTTCTTGAGTGAACTCCTCAGAGGCCTGAATGTATGAGCGGGCAATATCCCAATAAAAGCGGGTATAATGTCCTTTGCCGGGAAATACGATGGAACAGACTTCGTCCGGAGCGACCCTACCTCCCTTTTCCTTCAATCTCAGGAGGATCTTAATTTCCCGGGCGACCAGAGCATGGATTCGAGTGGGCCTCTCCCCTGTGTCCAAGAGCTGGGATAGACTTGAGAGAGCTCGAGGCACCTTCCTTTCCCGGATGGCTCTAGTCAAATCAAAGATGCCAGGTTCTCTCCCCTCTCCTACCAGGTTTTCCACATCCTCCTTCTCTATTGAGGCTTTGGGATGAGAAAACAGAACCAACTTTTCAATTTCCCCCCTAAGCCTCTGAAGGTCATTTCCCACGCTTTCCTGCAGATACATCCCTGCCTGGGGAGAGATTCTCTTTCCCTCCTTTTTCACCCTACCCCTGATCCAATCAACAACTTCTTCATCTCTCAAGGGGTAGAAGGAAACAACCTTCCCCCTTTCCCTAAAACTTCCATAAAGCTTTGTTTTTCTGTTAAATTTCCTTCCGAGACCCACCAGGCAAGTAGATGGCACCGGATTCCTCAAGTATTCAATGAGAGTTTTGCCATGGGCTGGGGAAGAGGAGTCCATATCCCTTACAACTACCAGTCGCTTCTCTCCTCGAAACGGAAGAGTATTGATGGATTCCAAAAGATGAGAGATGGAGGCATCCCGGCAGGAGAGGTCCTCGTAGTCAAAATCTTCATAACCAGGAGAGACCAAGACCTTTCTAAGTTTCTTCAAAGCCTCTTCTTTAAGATAGCTCTCCTCTCCTTCGAACAAATAGACAGAGGCAACTGTTCCGCCCTCTATGTCTTTGATAAGATCACGGTACCTCATTGCTGCACTATCCTCTATTTTGTCCTT
>CAYYHL010000048.1:5558-10819 GCA_964471775.1 uncultured Clostridia bacterium | reverse complement strand
TGTTACCAGAGAACGTGCAGCGGGTCAAGCGGGAACACCTCAGGGGACTCGCACGGTCTATGGGCGGTGGGAGAAATGTCCTGGATGGGAAGGGCAGTTTCCTGTTGCCTGCGCCTTCTGCTCTGGTATAATAAAGCGCTGATATAAGAAACTCAGCGCGGAGCAGGTAGGGCTCAGTATTGTATGATAAGTCTCTTGGCTGGCCACCGAAAGACCCGACCAATATAGGGACAGGGATAGTTATGCTAGGCGTAGAAAATCTCCTGGAAGAAAAATTGGCAGTAATTGCCGATGACTTGACCGGTGCCAACGAAATTGCAGCTATAATGGTGAGAAAGAGAAAGAAATGTCTGGTTCTCAACCGCCCTCTCGCTCATAGCAAAATGGAAAAGCTATGGGATAGATATGACGGATTGGTATTTAATCTTGAGTCACGCAACCTCCCTCCAGAGAAGGCTTATGGTAATATAAGAGGCTTTTTGAGCTCTTCTGAGGAAATCAAGAAGAGAGTTATCTATAAGAAAATAGACTCTACCCTCAGGGGGAATGTAGCAAAAGAAATAGACGCTGTTTTAGATGCAAGGTGGATAGATTTCGTTATCTTAGTTCCTGCACTTCCCCTTATGAAGAGAATCACCGTGGGAGGATACCATCTGGTAGACGGGCTACCTCTGGGTAGAACATCTTATGCCGACAATTCCACTGAATCGTCTCTCACTAAGCTTCTCCAAACTCAAAGCAGTTATGGCGCTGGATATGTGGCTCTCGAGACTGTTGAATCAGGACCCCGTGCTCTCTCTCAGGAGTTAACCAGAACCTACCAAAAGGGATCACCAATTGCTGTCTGTGACTGCTGCAGTGGTGATGACCTGAAGAACATAAAAGAGGCAATTCTTAATCTTAATGTACGAGTGCTCCCGGTAGGTTCTGCAGGGCTATTTGAAGAGCTTTTTCAGGAAGATGAACCGCCTTTTCTCCCTTGTCTCGTAGTCTGTGGGTCGCTTAATCGAATAACCAGGCTCCAGCTCACGAAATTAATTAACCAGGAGAAAGCTGGCTACCTGGAGTTGAACCTCTCCTCGCTCCTATTCGGGGACGATGAGAATGAGCTGAAACGCTTACGCTTGGAAGGAAAAGCCATATTGGATCAACGAAACAACCTGGTAATAGCTACACCCGAGAAACGCTGGGAGATTAAAGAGGAGCGAAAGATAGACATGCTGCAATCTAAGATCAACCACTCTTTGGCTTCCTTAGCTAAATACTTTGTCCAAAGCTTCCCTCTTGCCGGTTTGATAGCCACCGGAGGAGATACTGCTACATCTTTGCTGGATAAATTAGGCGCCGAGGGTATAGAGGTCCTTCAAGAACTGGAGCCTCTTGTACCCATAGCAAGCCTGAAGGGTATTAAGGGAAAAGAGCTGACCCTGGTTACCAAAACAGGAGGATTCGGCACGGAAGATGTCTTCTTGAATGCCCTCGATTATCTTACCAAAAGGAGCAAAAAAGAATGAAAGATGGACTTCCCCTCATTGGCATTACCATGGGGGACCCTACAGGAATTGGTCCAGAGATAGCAGCGAAGGCTCTCAGCAGTCCAGAGATCTACCGAATTTGTAGGCCCCTAGTAGTGGGAGATGCAAAAGTAATGCGCCAGGCCTCTAGAATCGCCAGAGCAGGTCTCAAGATAAACCCCGTAAAAGAGGTAGAACAAGGTAAATATGAGTATGGAACTCTGGACGTCTACGATCTGGAAAATGTCGATATAGAACGATTGGCTTATAAGAAAGTAACGAGGATGGGAGGAAAATCCTCCCTAGACTATATCTATGAGGCTATTGATCTTGCCATGGCAAAGAGAATAGATGCCACGGTTACAGGCCCTATCCACAAGGAGGCTATTAAGTTAGCGGGCTCACCCTACCCCGGCCACACGGAGGTGTATGCCCGTCGCACCCAAACAGAGGACTACGCTATGATGCTGGTGGAAGGAAAATTCAGGGTGGTCCATGTGACCACTCATGTTGCACTAAAGCATGTGCCTTCTCTTATCCGAAAAGGTAGAGTGCTGAAAGTCATAAAACTGGCTCATCGGGCTATGAAAGATTTGGGCATAGAAGATCCCCGGATCGTAGTCCCTGGGCTTAACCCTCACGCCAGCGATGGGGGACTCTTTGGAGATGAAGAAGAGAAAGAGATATTCCCAGCTGTTCAAACGGCAAAGGAAGAAGGCATCAATGTTGAGGGACCGATTCCTCCGGATACAGCGTTTGTCAAGTTAAGAAGTGGGCAGTACGATGTAGCTCTTGCCATGTACCACGACCAAGGACACATACCTCTTAAGCTCTTAGGCTTTGACTGGGATCGAGAATCCGGTCAGTGGAAATCCATAAGTGGAGTGAATGTAACCTTGGGTCT
Source organism: uncultured Clostridia bacterium (assembly GCA_964471775.1). Classification (GTDB taxonomy): domain Bacteria; phylum Aerophobota; class Aerophobia; order Aerophobales; family AE-B3A; genus SOJT01. Next base: position 8,401 of record CAYYHL010000048.1, on the reverse strand, counting down.
TCCTGTCATTAGAACTTCGGTTGACCATGGAGTAGCCTATGGGAAGGCAGGGGAGGGAAGAGCTAGCCCTGATAGCTTAATCCAGGCAATAAAGTTAGCTGCGCAGCTTGCCCAGGGCAAAAAATCCTCCGGGACGTAAAGGGAAATGTGGTACGTTGGGGAGAAATAGTGATTTGGGCTACGTTCTCAAGGGGAATGGCAAAATGAAGATTCTGGCGGTTGCTGACAGAGTTCACCCTTCACTCTACGATTATTTCGACAAAAAGAGGTTTTCCAATATAGATGTTATTCTCTCAGCGGGAGACCTGAGACCCAAGTTTCTTTCGTTTCTCGTTAGTATGCTCAACAAACGGTGCTACTATGTGAGGGGGAACCACGACGTTATCTATGCGGAAGAGCCGCCTCTGGGTTGTGAGAATGTGGACGGAAAGGTGCTTGATCATAAGGGCATCAGGATTCTCGGACTCGAAGGTTCGATGTGGTACGGGGGAAAGGGAATCGAGTACACTGAGAAGCAGATGCGTTGGAAAATATCCAGGCTCAAATTTCAGGTCTGGAAGAAAGGCGGAGTCGACATTGTCTTAACACACGCTCCTCCCAATGGAGTCCACGACGGGAAAGATCTTTGCCATACTGGATTTCGTTCCTTCCTCAGACTCATTGAGAAATACCAGCCCCAGTACTTCGTTCATGGCCACACCCATGCAAGCTACGGCTACAGCAGCGAAAAGGTAACGCTGCTCCAACAAACCAAGATAGTGAATGCAGAAGGTTATTATGTTTTCGATATTGACCCTCTCGTGAGAGGAAGGAAGAAAGTGCTGAAAAGGAGAGGATAGTCGATGGTCTTCACGATGAAGGATAAATCCAAGGAAGGGCCGCTGAAAGGTTTCTATCGGGAATCCAGGGTCCGAGGTTATCAAGGTTCTGTTGACCGGGGTATACAAGTCGTTGAAATAGACGAGGTTGTCGGTAGTGTGGGAAGGTCTCTAAGTTTCAACAGGGATTTCTCGATTAAGGATCCCGGGAACCTGTCACATGCTCTCGGTAGAGTGGCAAAGATAGAGGAAGCCCTGGAGAGAGGCAAAACTCTTCCTCCCATAGAGCTCTATAAGATGGATGACGAATACTACGTCTTGGACGGTCATCATCGCATCGTTGCAGCAAAAAAGCAGGGACAGAAGTTTATCGACGCTCACGTTACCGAATATCTTCCCTTGCGCAATGCTGCGGGAAGGTCCTTCATCCAAAAGAGAATTGAGTTTGAAGAGAAGACTGGACTGCAATCAATTAGTCTTTCCCACCGCGAGAGCTATGACAGGTTGCTACGTCAGATAGAGAACTACAAGAATCTTCTGGAGCAAAAAGGTGACAATGTCGTATCTTTCAAGGAGGCAGCCCAAGATTGGTTTGAATCTATATACCGTCCAGTAGCTCAAAGAATAAGGAATATCAACCTCAAAGAGTACCTTCCTGGCGCCAGAACGAGTGACATATACGTTTACCTATGCAGTCAGATTAACCTGCACCATCCCAGAGCTGCACGCTGTGGTGCCGATTTGAAAGAAACACTCGAGGAACTTGCGATTGTGGCAGAAGCTACCAGAGCCATATTCTCCAAGAAGGGACTCAAAGAGAAGATTTTGCGGATATTCAGAGCCGTTTTTCGCTAGGAAAATGTCACCATGATACATATCTTTACTAAGATCCTTGTCAAAGGAGTTGCGGGATATACGGATCTTGGGACAGGAGCATACTTGTCCGGGCATCGGATACTGTGCCAACCAGTCGACTGAAATAGGCGGCGGAAACGGGACTGGCCTAAAGAACCTGGCCCTTGACAAAGAGCTCGATTGACGCGATAATGAGCGGGGCGAGGCAAACCCTCTGTACCAACATGTTAGTACTGGTCCGAGTGGGCCTTCAGTCTGGGGCGAGAGATTGGGCCAGAGGACGAGGAGAGGGGAGAGCCGGGCCCGAGAGAAAACTGCAGTGTGGAGAGGTGTCTTCGACAGTGAGTCAAGAATTAGACACCAGCCTGAGAACAGTATCGGCACAAAACAACAAGAAAGGAGGCTCATCATGCCACCGGTAGTTGCAGAACTCAAAAGAAGGAAGGAAACTGACCGTCGTCTCTCCTTCGGGCTCTATCTGGTATTTCTAGTTGTGATCATTGCGATTAGTATTATGATCGGAGCTTTGGGGAGATGGATCGGGGGATTAGGTGTTGGCAAGGTTGTCTCTCTCATCGTGTCGCTCGGTGTGGCGATCTATCTGTGGTGGTACAACTGGCTCCTCTACAAAAGGAGGAACGAACATTTTGACAGGGTGAGGAAACTCAAGGCCAGTCTATCGACTCTCCTGGAGGAGAAGCTCGGAACAAAGAAGGAAACCTTAACTAGGATAGATCCTCTCGTACAAAGGAGGGAGGCACCCCGCCCGAACTATCTGTTCTGGCTATGGCTGATACTGAGCTACCTTGGGAGTCTGTCCACGGTCCTGGGTGTGACGTGGCCTCTCAGTGTTGCTGCCTTCATCATCGGACTCGTGATCCTCTACTACCTCACCGTTGACTACTACTACCATGAACGGGAAGAGATTGCTTTCCTAGGGAAAGTCTCAGTTGCCCTTGACAAAAAGGGATCGTCTTTGACAGTCAATCCCACCAATCCCCTTCACAGAAGATCATATGGACTCTACATCTTTCTCACCATCATCACCCTGGGGATTTTCGCCATCTACTGGGCCTACGTGATATTCAGCGATCCTAACAAGCATTTCGACGCCCACGAGGTCTGGGAGAGTGAACTTGAGCGGATCATAGAAAAGGACCTGGCCTGAGG
>CAYYHL010000048.1:0-5458 GCA_964471775.1 uncultured Clostridia bacterium | reverse complement strand
GGTCAAGATCGGATCATTGTCAAAACCATCTTGAAATTCTTTACTGCTCTCACAGCATGTGGTTGATTGGCTGGCATTACCACCATTTCACCTTCCCTCAAGCGAAGAGATTTGCCAGAAATAACAATCTCTGCCTCACCATCAAGAAGGTAAACCAAGGCATCAAACGGAGTGGTATGTTCACTCAATCCTTCTCCCTCACCAAAGGCAAAAAAGGTTACCGTTCCTGTCCTTTTGTCAAGTACGGTTCGACTCACCACAGAGCCTTCTTGATAGTCCGCCAAATCAACCCATTTTATCACTTGTCCCACAAACTTTTTTCTGCCTGTTTTTTTCCTATTATGCTCCATTCTTTTGGCCTCTTTGCTCTTTCAAGTGATTCGGCATAAACCGTTCATGCCAGAGCTTGTTCTGATAGATTCAATCTTTGGGCAAGAACTACGAAAGAAACGAATGGATCCGGGGCTGCAAACAGAAGACCTAGCCAGATTGCTTAATGTCACACCTGACACGATCATAAACTGGGAGCTAAGGAATGTCAAACCAGTTGAGAAGAACCTGACAATGATTAGACAATTCTTGGATTCCAAAGAGGAAGAACTAGGTAGCACTGAGATTCTCCTTTTGCCCCTTGTCAGTCTACTTGGAGGGCTCCGGTGTCGCCATTCCTTCAAGAATACGAGTCCTGGGTAGTCTGGTTTGGCGATCGATTGACTTATAACCGCTCCCTACTAGAATGCTAGTGGCGAACAGGTTTCTCCACACGTTGGATTCGCAGAACGGAAACAGGGCCTCTTGAAAGGAGGATGGTGTGGTCAACAAGATCTATTCAGAATCGAGAATGAATCAGAAGGACACTCTGGCGAGCCACTATCGAAGGGTTCTCAACAACAACTTGAGGATCTTTCTCAAAGATGCGGTGCGCATTGCGCTCACCAATCCACCTCAGGCATACTTCTTCCTCAGAGCGGTCCGATGGCAACAGAAGGCTGCCCGCATAAGAGCAAAGTGGCAGAAGCAAGGTATCAACATACCACCCATCCTCATATTCAGCATCACTACCAGGTGTAATCTCAGCTGCGAGGGTTGCTACGCTCAGGCTCTCCACCCACCTTCTGACAACGAAATGAGCGAGGGTGAGATACGGAGGATGATGAGCCAAGCTAGAGAACTGGGCGTTTCGTTCTTTGTCGTCGCTGGTGGTGAGCCGTTCATGCGCCCCGAGATCCTGGACATTATGAAAGATTTCCCTGAGATCCTCTTTCTGGTGTTCACCAACGGTTTATTGATTGACGAAGGAATGCTGACCAGGTTCAAGAGACAGAGAAACGTGGTTCCCATGGTAAGCCTTGAAGGGCACGCCGAAGATACAGACGGACGAAGAGGACAAGGAGTGCATGAATTCTTACAAACGCTCATTCGAAAACTCAAGGACAAGGGCATCTTCTTTGGTACTTCTTTGACCATAACCCGACCAACCTTCCGTCCGTTGACCGAACATCAGTTCGTGAAGGAACTAGTTAGGGCAGGGTGTAAGTTCTTTCTCTATCTCGAGTACACCCCGACAGTAGAGGGGACGAAAGAGCTGGTGCTTACACGAGAACAGAGGACGCAGCTCATGAGTCTAATGGATTCCTTCCACGCAGAATTCTCAGCTTTATTTATTGCGGTTCCTGGCCATGAGGTGGAAGTTGGTGGCTGCCTTGCGGCTGCCCGAGGCTTTGTTCATGTGACAGCAGAGGGTGATGTTGAACCGTGCCCTTTCGCACCGTTTTCTGACAGCAACGTGAGAGATTCATCACTCAAGGATGCTCTACAATCCGAGCTGTTAAAGCTCATTCGTCAACATCCTGAGGAATTGACTCCAGCAGAAGGCGGCTGTGTTCTCTGGAAGAAACGCAAATGGGTTCAGTCATTGCTCGACCAGACTGGGAAGGCAGCGTAGGAGCGTAGAATGCTCTGTTGGACGCAAGCCCGTAGGCTCTGACTTCCGAAGCGGCGAGGAAAAAGTCCTCTTGCTTCGTAACGTGGGAAAAACTTTCCTTTACCAACTAAATTGGGACAATTATGTGACTAAAGACCTCCCAAATCAGATACTACTCGCTACCCTACCTACGGTGAGCAGAACCCTACTCGTGAGCTGAGAGGGAACCACCCAAAACCCACCAGCAGACAAACCTAAATAGTCGGAGTCTCCCACCGGGTCCTTCCAGCCAGATTGACAAGTGCCGAGACTTGGCCTAATGTGTCACTACAGGATACTACCACTTTTTTGACAACCGCGCTTCCAACTCTGATTGATAAAGAGGGGGCATTTCGTAGCAGGGGAACGGGTGAAAATGCACCACAGTCCAGTAAAACTCAGAAGATAGTGCTCCTCATTACTCATACTCTAGTTATGCCCGTTACTTTTTTCTATTCTATCTTCCTGCTGCTGAAGCCGGCAAAAAAATGCTAAACCTACAAAAAGTGGATGATGGAGTCATATTTAGAGTGAAGGTGCAGCCTGCATCAGGCAAAAATGAAATTGTGGGAGTTGAAGGGGATGCCTTAAAGATAAAGATTAATGCTCCTCCGCTGAAGGGGAAAGCGAACAAGGCCCTGGTGGATTTTCTTAGTAGGAAATTAGGTGTGAAGAACCGACAGGTAGAAATCATTAGTGGACATACAACTAAACTCAAGAAGATTAAAGTAAAGGGTGAGGCGACTAAAACAAAAGAAAGAATCTCCCGGTTAACGACACTTCAATCCTGACACGGTCCGTAGCTGCAATAAGAGAACAGCCTTTTACCTTATACCCTAATCCCCACCCAGGCAGATAAGGACGATTGTCCGGACACCGGACACTCCTCCCAAATCTTCATTATTACTACTTTTTTGACAAGGCAATAGGAAAATAAGAGCTCGGCCTCATTTCCGTCACGGGTCACCTGCCAGAATCTGACAATGAGCCCCAGGAATGTTGTGATATTGCTGTCTTGGCTGACGTGTTCCGTAAGAGGATAGCCAAAAAAGCAAGGCGTCCGAAACTGCAGAGGGTGAGCCCAGAGACCTTCTGAGGAAAAGGAAATGTGCCTGCAATGGCTACCATAGTCTCGCAGATCGGCGCGGCTGAGTGATAGGTATAGTCTTGAACGCAAGCGTCAGCGCGGAAATCAATGAGCGCGTGGGCGCTATTTGTACCACCATGACTTGGACACTAGCCACACCTGAAGGTATTATGGGCAGGGTTCCTTATTTAAGAGAACTGACAAGTTGCGGGAGAGAACATCAAGGTATTCGATTAGTTCGAGACGCTCTAGTTTTCTGATAACCGAAGAGGGGAGTCGATCAAGCTGCTTTCCTTCCAAAAGAAGGTCGGTCTCTTCCTGGGAGAACTCTTCCTTTTTCTCGATCCATTGCAGGAGACTTTTGTTCTCAGGACATACCGTCTGACAGAGAAGACAGCCTACTATACAGTTGTGCCAGTTTGGATCTATCCAACCGGGGAAGTCCCCTATTCTCTCGTTGTGAAAACTGATGCAGCGCTCTGCCCGGAGAAGAAAGCGCTTGGGTGTTATGGCACCGGTAGGACAGCTCCGAAGGCAAGCTGAACACTTCTCGCACATTTTCATTAGCTTTGACTCCTGCCAGCTGTCTTCCCCCGAAGAAAAATCAGTGTAGAAAGCAACGAGCTGATGAAAACTTCCCATTCCACCAACGTAGCAGATATTGTTCCTCCCATACGAGCCCAGTCCACTGTGCACAGCCAGAAGTTTCTCTGGAAGTAGCGCCTGAGCCACCCGGTAGTTCTCTGAACCAAGAATTCCAGTAAGTAAATTCTCTAGTCGTCTATCTGTCTCTGTACTAGCCACATATGTTGGAGGAATTACACATGGCACCTTCTCTCCCTTCCAGGTGAAGATAACCTGGATCTGCGGCCGGGGAACCGCAACTATGATAACTGACCTAGCCTGCAGCAAACTATCGGGGAGTCTGAACACAAACCGGCTTAGTCTTTCCTGATAGAATTCCTCGTCAAAGGAACCCGTGCTATGGCGATTTTCGATTTCTCGCTCTAGGTCACCAAGATACCCGACAGATACGATGCTCGCCTTATACCCCAGTTTTGCAAGTTGAGAAAACACTATTTCTGTCATTCTGAAGGCTCCTCGCTGCCCTCTCCAAAAGAGCATCCTCTGACAAGAGAGTAAGCCAAATTCCATCACCTGTCAATCTGTTTGGAGATCTCTTGGTGGGGGTACCTCTCTTATGTTGTGGTCGCAATTCGGCATATGGGTTTGAGTTAGCCAAACCTCCCGTCGAGATTTGACTCACCCCTAACAGATTCCACTTATCTATCAAACAAAATCTTACCCCAACCGTACTCTCAAATCTATTGATCCTCAAAGTACTCGAAGGCATCACTAATATCGAGATACACGCCATCAAATCCCACATCGAGAATCTTCTTGAGATAGGAATCATCTTTCCCGCAAATAATGTTCTGCCAATTCTTATTCCAATATCGAACCTTGTAATTGCCAGGCCATTCAGGATTTTCCTCTGCCAGCCATGAAGGTGGATCTGTTTCCCATTCTGTCTGCCAATAATACCTATAGTCCTCCGCCTCCCCGATACTCATGTAGGCAATTATCAAGCGAGATCCCCGGTTGACTTTGATCTTCAATGATGCGACTTCGCTTGCACTCAATGCGGCGTCTTCGTAGAATAAGTCAATGATAATAATATCGTAGTTTGTTTCCCTCACGGCATCCAAAAAGGCATCTTTATTGGGAAACGAGTCTGGATTGATCAAATACAGAAAGTTCTGTGCTTCTGCTAACGAAGCGACATTCGAAGCATTGACATTGTAAGGATTTGCCGGATAGTCTGGAATATTATCTAGCTCTCGGTGATCGGCGGCAAATGAGATATAGCCCCTTGCAGCGTTCTGGTAGTAGGCATCGTCCACAAAGATGCGGGTTGAGCAATAATCCGTAACTAAGACCTCAACATCACTCTTCTCGGCAATATCCAAGAAAGAGACCATATAGTCACGTTCCAATGCTGGAGTAGCTACATCATCGTCATCATACCCGCAAAAAAGATCCTCGCGTCCAGCACCATCGATTGCATCCAGATATCTCGATGCAGGTGTCCCGGTCTCTTCTGCATCTTCTGTCAGCAGTTCATGTCCATTCTGGGGAATAACGATGAAGTTGGGTTTGATTCCCTTTGTGTAGGCACTAATCCCTTGCACGAAGTCTCGCATATCCTGCCGGTAGTTCCTTTCAGTGGCTGATTCATGGTCAGTACTACAATCGCCCCTCGCCGATATCAGGACGGCTGCAGCAACCAGGATAGTCACCAACAGCGGTCTCTTCATATCACTCTACCTCCAGGAAGAATGCTTACAGCGACGGCAGGTTGTTTATCGGTATCCAAGTGTATCATATATTCTTCGGATTTTGGAGTA
>CAYYHL010000047.1:7752-10891 GCA_964471775.1 uncultured Clostridia bacterium | reverse complement strand
GTGAGCATCACTTCCTCTCTCGATGCTAGAAAGCTAGGCATCGAAACTGTCTACCAGGAGCAGGCCTTAGCACCCAACATGAGCATATCAAGAAACATCTTCATGGGAAGGGAGCCGGCAAAATCGTTGGGGTTCATGGATAAGAAATCCATGGACAGACGAAGCATGGAAGCTCTGGAAAGCATGGGATTGCATCTCAGGTCGGCAGATGCACTCATCGCCATGCTATCAGGGGGAGAGAGACAAGGAGTGGCCATAGCCAGAGTCCTGCATTTTAAGGCTAAGCTGGTGATATTGGATGAACCAACTATCGCCCTGTCGGTTAAAGAGGCTCAGCAAGTATTGGAATTCATAAAACAATTGGGGAAAGAAGGAATTTCAGTCATCTTTATAACCCACAACCTCTATCATGTATTCCCCAGTGCAGATAGATTTGTTGTTTTGGCCAGGGGGGAAAAGATAGCGGACGTGGAAAAAAAAGATACCTCCGTGGACGAACTTGTTGAACTGATAGTAAAGCCTCCTTCTCATAACTAGCACCACCTGGAGAGCAAAAAGGGCAGGAGGCGAGGTAACGCTTGATGCGGGATTCAAAGTTGAGACTCGCCAGATCTTTTCTTGCCTATAGATCCGCTAGTATCCTTCTGGTATTCATCGGCTTAGTAGTATTTTTTGCTGTCTTCTCTCGATATCGTTTCATTAGTCCAGCCAACATCAAAGTTCTTCTGGCATTCGGGTCCGAATTCACTATTGTTGCTCTGGGTGTTGGGCTGCTCATGGTCTGTGGGGAGTTCGATCTTTCAGTTGGTTCAATTCTGGTGTTCTGTTCCTTCATTTTCATAAGACTATTTGAGATGGGGGTGAATTTATTCCTGGCCGGATCCATTACCCTTGGCGCAGGAGCTCTTGTGGGCTTTTTGAATGGCCTCATAACCACAAAGGCCCGTATTCCCTCCTTCATAACCACCCTGGGAACAATGATGCTCTGGAGAGGGATAACACTTATCCTGTCCCAGGGGTTCCAAAGGCCTTTTGATTCAGCAGCTTCACCCCTGCTTGGTAGCGTTTTGACCGGCAAGATCGCAGGGATTCTCCCCGTACAGATGGTTTGGTTCGTGGTATTTGGGGTGGTGCTGGGGGCAGTCCTTCATTTCCATAAATTCGGTAACTGGGTCTACGCTACCGGGGATAACAAAGAAGCGGCCAGGGCTATGGGGATAAACACAGACAGGACGAAGACAATCTGCTTCATGATCGTAGGAATTCTCTGTGCCTTTGTTGCAGTGATGCAAATTGTTCGAGTTAGTACATTCTCTTCCCGAGCGGGGGATGGTTGGGAGCTCAAGGCAATCGCTGCTTCCGTGGTTGGGGGAAGTTCCCTTATGGGCGGCATAGGGAGTATGGTAGGTATTTTCCTGGGAGCACTTACTATCTCTGCTATAGAAAACGGACTGGTCGTTATGAGGATTTCTTACTTCTGGACCTACATGGTCTTTGGCCTGGTCATAATTTCTTCCGTCCTCTTCGGGCTGTACTTGGAGAGAAAGAGGCTGGGACGCGGTTAAGAGTTGTCTGAAAACTCCCACAACTCTCACCACGTTCTCCAGAGAGTTAGCACCTCGCCAAGTCTCAGGGGTGAGAACTTCCCGAAGAATAAGCACAGTGCCGAAACTACCTCTTATCCGAGGTACATCTCATCGAAATACTTCTGTGCTTGCAGCACAGTTCCTCTTATCGCATCTTCCGCTTTTGCCGTTTCTCGTGCCACAAGGTGTGCCGTCAATTGGTCAGTATCCAATTCCCGGCAGGCCTTCGCACAAGCTTCCCAGCTTAGTATACTTCTCACTACTCTATCAACACCTTGTTCTGTGTTATCGTACGGTCTTACCTGCATGTCGTGGCCCTTCCAGCGGTGAAATCCAGCTTCCTGGATTAGACCTGCTATAGCGACGTTCATGCCGTTCACTCGAGCACCATGGTCTATGTCAAACTTTCCAGGGCCGCCGAGAATAATACCATCATTATATCCTTGACTGTTGATGTGCATATGTACTATCGCATTATTATCCAATTCCTCAACTGTATCGTATACGTGATCAAGACCAATCATTTCTGAATGCCCGAACTCTTTATTGACCCCTTTCTTGTCACTGGAGATACCAAACTCATCCTCCAATTTTCTCCATAGGAGAAGAGCACTTGCAACAGTCGGGATGAGGAGTGCAGGATGCCCTTCATTTGGTTTTGGTTCAAGTCCTATGAACAGGTTGCCACCGCACCTCTGTTCACGTTTGCACAGCTTTGCTATGCTTTCCTTGAGATTCTGATACATCCTTTGTATCCCTACTGAGGCCAGATCATAGCCGAAGGATCCATTCCAGATAACGAATGTCGGTGCTTTTTCCGGATCTGGATGCCACGCTTTCTTTAGCGCTCCGTAAGCGAGATCTAACGATCTCTCGCAATACTCTTCTGCTGCCTTTCTCTCGTTGGGGTCCAGGGAGGCGACCCCACCATAGGCGAAATGAGCGTGAGCACCGGGTGTCAACATCGCCAGGAAGATCCCCGTATCAACTAATGCATCAGCTATTGCCGGGGCGCTTTTCTCATCGTACTCGTAGTCGTAGTGCATTTCTATACCCAGTTCAACCTCCCCGGACAATCGGGGTCTAATCTTTTCCTTTATCAGTTGAATCACACCAACAGTGTCCAGATTTTCGGAATCCCACGCCGGTCTCATGTCTGGGGGCAAAAACCCACCCTTCCCCGGGTTAAAGGTCCACCTACAAATAGCATGCAACGATTTTTTCTCGGCCACTGTGATTACCTCCTCACTTATTGTATTTTTGCAAGAACCAACGCACTGTCTCGGGACTTTCTCCTATGCGAGCACTGAATCAAAAAGATACTTCTTGAGGAACTCTGTCTGGCTCTTTGTGACTCAAAGCCGTCCTTAATCTTTCTCTAGGTGTCACGGGTGTACGCTCCATATTTCTTTGCTGATTCAGCCAGAGCCCGGATATTCTCCAAAGGTGTATGCCCATCCATAGCGCACCCTACCGCCTCTGCAGTAGTCGCTGTGCTCACCTACCTTTGGTCCAGAACAATGTTTACCTTCGCGACTGAGTCGGCAAAATCT
>CAYYHL010000047.1:0-7652 GCA_964471775.1 uncultured Clostridia bacterium | reverse complement strand
CACCTACCTTTGGTCCAGAACAATGTTTACCTTCGCGACTGAGTCGGCAAAATCTCTTGCCCCCCCACTCTGGCTCACAACTTCCAGGAGTTTACAGGAATCCATTACTTTGATGCCTGAGAGTATGTTAATCCTGGTCTTCTTAAAGACCGATAAGCTTAAAGGGGTTGTGGCCCCAGCCAAGGCTACCATGTGGGCACCCCGCAGGTAGGTGAGTAGGCTATCGATAGTTTTGTTAGCGATGGATGTTGCTGAGATAATCGTAACCGAGCACTGAGGCAGGAGCAGAGGCTCAGTCCAGTCCGGTTGATACTCTTTTACTCCCTGCAGTGGGTACCTCTCGAAAACAAATAACTTTCCTGCTCTATTTCGAACCCAAGGTATTAAAGGCATAAACGCTCCCACCATTCCCACAGTGTCCTTTTTCGATATTCTTAAATGCTTTGTAATGTCTCCAGGGACAGTTTCTGTATTCTCAGGTTTCAATAAGGCATTGATGGCAGCTACACCTACTGTCGAGGGTAGAATCTCAGTGGATCTGGCAAGGTCTACCAGCTGCCCGGCACCTTGATTCCTGAGATTGCCAGGATATTTCGAGGGATATGGAAGCTCGTGGGTTGGAGTAGCAGCAAGACCACAGCTTCCATCATCGAGGACGACACCTGTGTATTTGAGGCCGATGCGAACGTCAACAGCTAATCGCTTCTTTGCTGCATCTTTAACCTGGGATATGAGCTCATCAACAATCATTCTAATCTCCTACGGGAAAGATAGGGACCAGGGTTTTCTTCTTCAAGATAACTTAGAATCCCACTCATATCTTCAGCAACCTCTCAAATGACAGTTTCCCATCAAAGGAACCAAGCAGGGCCAGGTTCAAGTTTTTCTCCTGAAAGATATTCTCCGACACTCGTCTGACGTCCTCCCGGCTAACCTTATCAAGCCCCTCCATTACTTCCTCCACAGACCTTATTCTTCCTTGAAGGAGCTCCTGTTTTCCTAGAAAGGAGGCCAGCCCCTCGGAGTTCTCTAAGCCCATGATGATCTTTCCCTTAAGGTAGTTCTTGGCACGCCGAAGCTCGCTGGGCTTAAGCAGGGATTCTCGCAGCCGGTGAAACTCATGTAGAATAGCCCCTATCACCTCCCCTACCTTTCTTCCATCGGTTCCCGCCTCCACGCAAAGATTGCCTGTGTCCAATAGAGTCTGTACTCCTGAGCCGACAGAGTAAACCAAGCCCATCTCTTCTCTTATCTTGATAAAGAGACGGGAACTCATGCACCCTCCCAGGATCGTGTTCAAAACCTCCAGTACGTAGCGGTCCGGATGAGGGAGGTTTATGAAGGTGCGTACTCCCAAACAGATATGAGTTTGATCTGCCTTCCTCGGTAGCGCCCTGAAGGCAGGCTTTGTCTGATTCTCGTTCACCGGGACGGGGGTGGCTGATTTCTTGCCAGTAGCACTGCCAAAATAGTCTCTAATCCAAGAGATCACCTTGCCCGGGTCCATCTTCCCGGCAATGGCTACTACCATGTTGTCCGGGGTGTAGCAATTTTGCCATAGGTTAGCCAGCTCTTCTCGATTTAGCCTCGGTAAGACCTCTCTGGACGCAGCAATATCCCAGCCCAAGGGGTGATCCCCGTAAAGAAGAGACTGATACACATCCACAACATATTGGGAGGGAGTATCTAGAATATGATTGATCTCCTGCAAAACCACCCCTTTTTCCAGCTCGATATGTTCTTCAGCCAGTCTGGAGTTAGAGATGATATCCGAGAGAACGTCCACGCCCAAAAGCACCTCATCAGCGGGCAGTTTTACATAGAAGAGGGTATACTCCATTCCCGTGAGTGCATTGAATTCTCCTCCAACGGCATCTATCTCTGAGGCGATGGACAGAGCATCCGGGCGCTTTTTTGTCCCTTTGCCAAGCATATGTTCCAAAAAGTGAGCTATTCCTACCAAATCCTTTGTCTCATAGCGGGAGCCCACCCCCACAAAAACTAGAACGCTGACTGTTTTCGTCTCTCTCATAGGATGAACGACGATGCGAAGGCCCCTCTCTCCCATGACTTTCCTGTATATACTCTTTTGTCTTCTTCTCTCCATTTACTCATCCAGCTATACTGAAGTCATTCTGCCCTAGACTCAAAATCCACTCATTTGATAGACAAAGAAAACCACCAACATTATACCGGAAGCCAGAATCACCCCAATCAGAGCTTGCCCAAGAGTGTGCCTCCCGCGATGGAGCCTGGCCCAAACCACCATGGGTACAAGACCCATGACAGGAACGGCGTAGGCCCGAACTAAGATAAAAAGACCAGCAGCACAGGCTGCGATAGCGGCAGAGTGAGCGCTCACCTTTGTCCTAAAAGTAACCAGAATTACAACAATGGCAGTAATAGAGTACCCCGACACGATAACGAGCAGCCCTAGGGGAGCCTCAACGTAGGCCAAAACAGTCAAGTAGGCCGGCAAGAGGGGAAGGGCCACCAGCAGGAAAATTTTCCTTTCCTCGCTGATAGAAACGTGAAGATCGGTAATCCTTCCTCCTTTAAACAAAGCAAAGCTCACCCCTAATGGTATGACCGTGGTGAATAGGATCTGCACAGGAAACCAGATCATAAATTCTCTGGCATTATCAGCAAAATAGAGGGATGAGATGATGGCAAAAAGAACAGCGACGACATAGGGACTCATCGTCAGAGAGACATAGAAGGCAATTTTCTCTTTCAAAGTCCCTTTCCTCATGATTAGAACCCTCGCCAGCGATGATTCTCCATTCTAGCGCAAAATGCCAGATTTGTTAAGCTGACGCTAATGCTTGCCCTGATAGCAAATCCTATCTTCCTTGTTGACCCCCCTATCGTAACATTCCTGCCTGGGAGACACTATGGTGGGAGTTTCTAAAGAGAGAGAGCGACCAGTGAAGTGGCGAATTTGACGGAACTATAGCCTGCCGTTACAATGTCATTCATGAAGTTGATCTATTTTATTTGGTTCCAGACCAGGTGTGATATTAGGGGAAGATAAATCCCAATTGTCATCTATAACGTGAAGTTGCGAATACAACAGGAGCAAAATAATGAATGAAGATGTTGCCTGGGTTAGTTTTGATACTATGGAGAAGTTTATGGTGGACGTCTTTGAAGGATTAGGAGTTGCTGGAGAAGATGCAAGAGTTTGCGCTGACGTTCTGATTACTGCAGATAAAAGAGGAATAGACTCTCACGGTATTAACCGCTTAAAACCAATATACTATGACAGAATCAAGGCAGGAATTCAGTCCCCTGTTACTCGTTTTGAAATTGTAAGAGAAGGACCAACCACAGCCGTTGTTGACGGCCATAATGGTATGGGACAGGTAATTTCTAAGAAGGCCATGGATGTGGCCATTGAAAAGGCCGAAAAATTTGACATGGGAATGGTTGCTGTAAGAAATTCTACTCATTATGGCATTGCAGGATACTACGCAATGATGGCTGTTGAAGCAGGAATGATTGGGATCACAGGCACCAATGCCAGGCCATCCATTGCGCCCACCTTTGGTGTTGAAAACATGCTGGGAACAAATCCTTTGACTTTTGGAATTCCTACAGATGAGGAATTTCCTTTTGTTCTTGACTGTGCCACTTCCATCACTCAGCGTGGAAAAATCGAAGTATACGATAGACAGGGAAAGGAAATTCCCAAAGGGTGGGTTATAGACCAGGATGGAAAGCCGAGGACAGATACTCACCAGGTTCTCGAGGAGCTTAAGAGAGGAGGAGTAGCGCTTGCGCCTCTCGGTGGCATTGGAGAAGAAGGTGCTGGCTACAAAGGTTATGGTTACGCCACGGTAGTAGAAATCCTGTCCTCCGCTCTTCAAGGAGGAAGCTTTCTGAAAATGCTTTCAGGAATGAAAAATGAAAAAAGCGTTCCTTACCACCTGGGGCATTTTTTTGTAGCTATTAATGTTTCCTCCTTTATAGACCTAGAGTCCTTCAAGAGAACCACGGGGAGCATTCTAAGGCTTCTACGCGCCTCGAAAAAAATGCCGGGGGAAAATAGGATTTATACGGCCGGAGAGAAAGAATATCTTGCCTGGCTGGAAAGAAAGGAAAAGGGGGTCCCATTAAGCAAGAAACTTCAAAAGGAAATGATTGAAATGAGGAATGAGCTTGGGCTTACGAGGTATGAATTTCCTTTCGAAAGATAGTGCTTTTCTCAGAACTTTGGCTTCCCTTCAGAGAACCATCTTCATGTACCCTTTTGGCTTGAGGTAAGTATGCGAGCAACGGCCTTTTGCCAGCCTGCGTAGAGTCTTTCCCTTGTTTCTTTCCTCATCTGAGGAAGAAAGACGGCTTCTCTTTTCCAAAGATGCAGGATCTCTTTTTCTTCCCAGTAACCTATCCCAAGACCAGCTAGAAAGCCTACTCCCAAGGATGTGGTTTCTGTATGAAGAGGCCTTTCCACAGGAAGATCCAGAATATCTGCCTGAAACTGCATGAGCCAGTCATTCTTGGCTGCGCCACCATCCACCCTTATTTTCTTAATGGAGACACCCGCCTCCTGCAACATGACTTGTAAAACATCCTTTGTCTGATAGGCAATGGACTCTAAGGTTGCCCTGACCAGATGTTCTTTTCTTGTGCCTCTAGTTATTCTCAAAATAGCACCTCGAGCAGATGAATCCCAATAGGGTGCACCCAGTCCAGCAAAGGCTGGAATGACATAAACCCCTCCTGTATCCTCCACCTTGCGGGCCAAGGCTTCTGTCTCCTCTGGAGCGCCAATCAATCCCAGTGCATCTCGCAGCCACTGGACAGCAGCACCGCCAACAAAGACGCTTCCCTCCAAGATATATGCAGGATTACCCTTTTCATTACAGCAGATACTGGTCAAGAGGCCTTTGGCCGAGTTAACCGCCTTTTCTCCCGTATTAATAAGAAGGAAACATCCTGTGCCGTAGGTATTTTTGGCCGTTCCGGGGTAAAAACATGCCTGTCCAAAAAGGGCTGCCTGTTGATCACCCAGGATTCCAGCAATGGGAATACCTCTCGGAAGAACTTCACTTTCTTCAGTGTATCCATGAATGTGCATGGAAGGCCTTACCTGGGGAAGAACCTCTTCGGGAACATCAAAAATATCGGTTAGCTCCTTATCCCATTCAAAACTATGAATGTTAAAAAGCATGGTTCGCGAAGCATTGGTATAGTCTGTGACATGAGATTTGCCTCCGGTGAGTTTCCACACCAGCCAACTGTCCACCGTACCAAAGAGAACCTTACCCCTTTTTGCACTTTCTCTGGCATTTGGAACATTATCCAGAATCCACTTTATTTTTGTTGCCGAAAAATAAGGATCTATGATAAGCCCTGCTTTATCCTTAACGGTTTCTTGCAAGCCATCAGCCTTTAGCTCATCACATAAGGGGCGAGTTCTTCTGCATTGCCAGACAATTGCCCTGTATACAGGTCTTCCGGTGTCCTTCTCCCATAGCACTGTTGTTTCCCGCTGGTTAGTGATACCTATAGCAGCTATATCAGCACCGCTAACCTTAGCCTTTGATAAGGCCCCTTGCACAACTTGAACGGTAACCTGCCAAATCTCCTCAGGATCGTGCTCAACCCAACCTGCTCGAGGGAAGTACTGGGTAAACTCCCGATGAAACATAGCTATGATTTCCCCTTCTCGGTTAAGAAGTATGGCTCTTGTGCCGGTGGTACCCTCATCAACGGCCAGAACATATTTCTTAGACATGTACCTTTGTTTGCTCTATAAACTGCTTTGAGCAGCCCCACAGAATATTTTAGGATGTCCGGCCTAGGGAACTAGCAATGCTTTTACAGCTTGCCCTGCCTCTGCCTGGCTAAAGGCATTCTGCCAGTCCTCAAGAGGAAACTCAGCCGTTATCAGGGGCTTGACTTTGATTTTACCCTCTCCAATCATAGAGAGGGTTCTTTCCCAGCTTGAATAATTAGAGCTGAAACTAAAACTTACCGTAATTGATGCAAAAACGGCCCTGTCCCATCCAAGATTGATCCTCTCCTTACCGGTTATGCCAAGAACGTTGATGAGCCCCTGTCTTCTTATCATCTCTAGTGACTGATTGATAGCTTTTTCTTTCCCCGAAGCTTCAACGATGAGATCCGCCCCTTGTCCTCCTGTGAGCTCTTTTACCTTGGCGACCACATCCTCCTTCTCTACATTCACCACATAGTCAATTGCCAATTCTTTGGCGACCTTGAGCCTGAGGGGAATATCTCGGGATATGCCGGTTATCATCACCCGGGATGCACCCATGCTCTGAGCCAGCTGGGCTGCCAGAAGACCAATGGGACCGCAGCCCTGGACAACAACGAAAGCTTCTGGTTCTATCAAAGATCTTTCCAAAAGAGCGTGAACAGTTACTGCGGTTGGTTCTGTCAGTGCCGCTTCCTCAAAGGAGACACTCTCGGGAATCCGGTGCAAAAGAACAGCGGGCATTTTTATATATTCAGTGAAGGCACCATCTATTCCCCATCCCGGTGCTCTTTTTTCCGGACACATCTGATAGTCGCCACTCCTGCATAACTCACAAACCCCACAAGTCTGGGTACTCGCCTCAGAAACAACCCTTTCCCCCACCTTCCACCTTTTTACCCTCGTTCCCGCCTCAACAATCTCACCCGAGAACTCGTGTCCTAGAATAACCGGTGGCCAGTAGGGATGCTCATCATGATAGATGTGAATATCTGTGCCACAGACTCCTGCGGCCTTCACCTTTATCAGAACTTCGTCCGGGCTGATACGAGGTTTCTCGACCTCCTCTAGACTAATAAATCCTACTCCTTTGCTCTTCTTCACAACAGCTCTCATGCGTACCTCCAATATTAGTTATGGTGTTTTAATTCGATTCAGAAGCTGACAGAACCTAACCAAAGTTACCTAGCTGAATGAAAATGAATAGAGCGTAGTTGAGGAAGTCAGGGACGTCATCTTAGATGCCGCATGCAAAGAAGGAAGGATTATGAATAATTTCGATCATGGGAGTTGGCCCTGAATGGGTACCCCAGGCTCTTAAGGAAGGGGCTAGACTTGAATTCTCAACTCCTACCTCTGTCATAACCTTCAAGCTCTCTTTCCTCCCTCTCCTTTTTCTTTAGGGCGAGGGCCGTACTTTAGCATGTAGAACACAAAAATGCCACCTATTATCGTAGCAATCCACACTGGAGCAAACCTTTCCAGAATTCCAAGCCATATCAGATGAAAACCAAAGAAAAAGATACATCCCCAGAATAGTCTATTTCCCCAGGTCATTGTTGATTAATCCTTTTCGTTTTTTCATCCTTTGACAGCTCCAAAGGTTAGGCCCCGAACGATGAATCTTTGCATGAACCAGCCAGCAACCAATGTTGGCAAAATAGCAAAAATAACTCCTACGGCCATAGGTCCCCACTGGACCACTACAGAGCCCCAGTGGGATATTAGCCCAAAGGAAACCGTTCTGGCAACTGTTCGGGTAAATATATAACCAAAGAAGAATTCATTCCATGCGAATATAAGACAGAACACAGTAGTAATTGCTGCTCCCGGTCCAATTAGTGGAAATATAACCCTCCGAAAGATGCTTATCCTTCCATAACCATCCACCATAGCAGCATGTTCGAGCTCCTCAGGGATTTCTCTG
>CAYYHL010000046.1:0-10976 GCA_964471775.1 uncultured Clostridia bacterium | reverse complement strand
GCACATTTTTCTGAAGGTGACATTCGGGACATGCCTGCCGTCGAAGACGGGAAGAAGAGATTCTGAGTGGAGCACGGGAAAATCGTGCCGAGATACCTCTTGACAATTGTTTTTTGTGTGATAGAATAGTGGAGGAAAGTGGTAGAAAGTGGAGAACCCCTATAGGTAAGAGAGAGGAAGAAGATGCTGATGGGGGAGTACCACCATTCTCTGGACGCCAAGAATCGCTTGATTATTCCATCTTCCTTGCGCCAGCAGTTGAGGAAAGGTGACACAGAATTTATCGTTACCCGGGGATTGGAGAGGAGTCTATTTCTCTATCCACTGTCGGAGTGGAAGAGGCTGGAAGAAAATCTCACGGAGCTGTCTACTACCCAATCAAATGCTCGAGCTTTCCTTAGACTTCTTTTCTCTGGAGCCCACCCGGTGAACCCTGATCCTCAGGCTAGAATTACCGTGCCTCAATCCCTGAAGGATTTTGCCGGAATTGATGAGAAGGTAATCATCATAGGGGCTTTTAACAAGATAGAAATTTGGGCTGAAGATATGTGGGAGAAATACTACCAGGAAAAGCGCTCGATCTATGAAGAGCTTTCAGAAAGGGTTATGGATGTCGGGATATGACCTCCTCTCATATTCCGGTAATGGTTCAGGAAGTGCTCTGCTGGCTTCATCCTGAAGAGGGCAGCGTCTATATAGATTGCACGGTAGGAGGAGGAGGCCATAGCAAGGCCATCCTTGAGAAATTGAAGGGAAAGGTTAATATTTTGGGGATAGACCGAGATGAAGAAGCTCTCAAAATCGCCAGAGCTGAACTGGGAAGGTACGGTGAACGGGTTATGTTGAGGCAAAGGAATTTCAGGGATCTTTCTGTAGTTCTTGCAGAGGAAGGGATAGAGAAGGTAGATGGTGCTTTCTATGATCTCGGTCTATCCACCATCCAGCTAGATGATCCCCGGCGGGGATTTAGTTTTCGTTATGATGGTCCGTTGGATATGAGAATGGACAGAAGCCAATCTCTGACAGCCGCTCATCTCGTTAGACAGCTTCCAGGCGAGGAACTTGGGGACATTTTTTTCCGGCTGGGCCAAGAGAGATGGGCTAAGCGAGTTGCCCAGTTTGTGGTGCAAGAGAGAAGAGTTCACCCAATCGAAACGACTTCAGATCTGGTTGAGGTAATACGAAAAGCTATCCCCGCCAGGGTAAGAACAAAACGCAAGATTCACTTTGCCACCAAGATCTTTCAAGCCCTCAGGATCCAGGTTAATCAGGAGCTGGAGGATATACGGAAGAGTCTCATTTGTTGTTTTGATCTGGTAAGAAGGCAGGGTAGAATCTGTTTTATTAGTTACCATTCTCTGGAGGACAGGATCGTCAAAGAGGAGTTCAAAAAGAGGGACGGCAGGACAGTTCGGATCCTTACTAAAAAAGTGATAAAGCCTTCTCAAGAGGAAATAAGGAAAAATCCCCGGGCTCGCTCGGCGAGACTGCGGACTGCTGAAATAGTATAGAACAGGCACCAGCAATGAAGTGGGCGGCAGCGGTTTTGATCTTTCTTTTCTGTCTGGTGGGAGTGGAAATCTACCGAGGTACGGAACTGGTAAAAATAGGCTACACTCTGCAGAAGCTCGAGGGGACCCGAAAAGACCTGGAGAAACAGAACGGATATCTGAAGCAGAAACTCTCTTCCTCTCTCTCTTTGGGATCATTGGAGAGTCGAGCCCGGGGGAAACTACGTTTGGGCAGTCCCCAGGAGACAAGATTCATAAGAGAAGATCTCCCCCGTATGGAAAGCAAATCCATACGCCCTTGGCTAAGAGCCTGGAAGCAAATAAAGGAGTTATTCGACAAGCTCAGGAAATTCGTTAGCTTGACCTTATTCTAGGCTGCCAAAAGCTTTGGGCGGGGATGGAGCGGACTTTCTTGGAGGAAGAGTTGGAAGATGTCGGGCAGCCAGAGTTCCGGTAGGATTCATATTTACTTACCTTTTCTTGCTCTATTCTTTGCCTTTATTGTGGTAGAGGCGCGTCTTTATTGGCTGCAGATTGTCCAGCACCAGGCATTCTCTGAGCGAGCCCGCGGAGTACAGATAAGAAAGATTGAGATTTATCCCAAAAGAGGGACTATTTACGATCGGAATCTGCAGAAACTAGCCATTAATATTCCCTCCTATTCTCTTTATGCCCGTCCCAAAACAATATCCAATTCCAAAGAGGTTACGAGACGTCTTTCTCCCTTGCTAAAGATGAAATCTTCTACCCTCAGAAAGAAGCTTGGCGGAGGCCAGATTTTTGTCTGGCTGAAGAGGAAATTATCTTTGCCTGAGAAGGAGGAAATTGAAAAACTGAACCTTGAAGGGGTCGGTTTCGTAGAGGAAAGCAAGAGATTTTATCCTCAAAAGGAACTAGCATCTCATGTTCTCGGCTTTGCGGGAGTGGACAATCAGGGCCTGGCCGGGGCGGAGTTTTCTTATGACCATGAATTGAAGGGAGAAAAGGGCCATTTTTGGATCACAAGAGATGCCCTTGGCTATGAAATCCCGTTCGGCAGACGGACTCTGCAGACTCTCATTCCTGGTAAGGATCTAGTGCTGAGCATTGATTGTGTGATTCAGTCTATTGTGGAACAGGAACTGGCGATCGCTTTGAAAGAGACTCGAGCGCAGTCGATAGAGGCACTATTTATGGATCCTCACACCGGCGCAATTCTTGCTCTTTCCCGACGGCCCACCTATGATCCGAATCGTTACTGGGACTATCCTGCATCAGCCCAAAAGAACCATCCCCTCCAATCAATCTATGAGCCAGGCTCCACTTTTAAGGTGGCTACAGCATCTGTGCTGCTGGAAGAAGGTCTGGTGGACATGAAGGAGAGGATCTTCTGTCAGGAGACTCTGAGGGTAGCTGATCACGTCTTCCATGACTGGAAGAAATTCAACACTGAACTGGACTTTTACAGGATAATTCAACATTCGTCTGACATAGGGATGATTAAGCTGGCCAGTCGGATAGACAATGACATTTTTTCTCAATACATCAACCGCTTTGGATTTGGCACAAAGACCGGGGTAGATCTTCCCGGGGAAGAGAATGGAATTGTTCGACCATCCTCCTCCTGGTCTTTGACCGATCCGCCCTGTATAGCTATTGGCCATGGAATAGCTGTCACTCCCCTGCAAATGGTTACCTTCCTGTGTGCCGTGATCAATGGAGGAAAGCTGCTTAGGCCCTAT
Organism: uncultured Clostridia bacterium; assembly: GCA_964471775.1. Taxonomy (GTDB): domain Bacteria; phylum Aerophobota; class Aerophobia; order Aerophobales; family AE-B3A; genus SOJT01. Next base: position 7,744 of record CAYYHL010000046.1, on the reverse strand, counting down.
GTGGTGGAAGCTGTGCTTGAGCAAGGGGGAAGGGTCATCAAGAAGACGAGTCCTCGCCTGGTAAGGAGGATTATGCCTGATTCCACTTCCAAACTCCTGCGAGAGTTCCTGGAAGGCGTAGTCGCTGGCGGAACAGGAAAAAGAGCCAGCGTATCTGGATACTCCCTAGGAGGCAAAACGGGGACGGCGCAGATTCCTCTTTCCGGCGGTCGAGGCTATGCTGATGGGAGATATATTTCCTCCTTTATGGGCTTCGCTCCCGTAGGCTCTCCGAAGATTGCTGGCATTGTTGTCATTAAGGAGCCCACGGGCACTTACTGGGGTGGAGAAATTGCCGCTCCGGTTGTCGGCAGGATCATAGGAAGGGTTCTACCCCATATGAATGTCCTACCGCAGGAAGAGAAATGGGTTAGCTCACCACCTCGTCCCAGGCAGATTTCCTCGAGGCGAGACAGCGGGGAGGGATCGAGTCCTGGCTCCATTTTTTCCTTGTTGAGTGGTGAGTTGAACACCTCCCTCAAAGAGAGAGTTTCAACTCTCTTATCTTCCTGTCGAGATGCAAAGGAGTATTTGTTTCGTCTCTACCAGGAAAAAGTTTCGTGAACCTCAAAGAACTTATATCAGTTCTGGATGTGGAAAAAGTAGTTGGTCCATTAGACAGAACTGTCAAAGGGTTGACCTATGACTCCCGGGAGGTGAAAAGAGGATTTCTTTTTGTGGCCATTCCCGGATTCAGAGAGGATGGTCATAGCTTCATCCCCGAGGCTATAGGAAAAGGTGTTGGGGTGGTGGTGGTGGAAAAGGAAATCTCCTCACCGCATCAAGGTCTCACTTTCATCAGGGTTCGCTCGAGCCGAGAAGCCTTGGCTAGACTCAGCAATTACTGGTATGGATTTCCCTCTCGAGAGCTCAAGCTAATTGGCATCACCGGAACGAACGGAAAAACCACCACCACCTATCTCATCGAGTCCATACTGAAAAAAGCAGGGTATGGGGTAGGTAGGATTTCCACCATCAATTATGACCTGGGTAGTGGACCGGTTCCTTCCAGGATTACTACCCCGGAATCCCAGGATCTTCATAGGATGCTGCGGAAGATGGCTGATCGAGGCATCGATTACGTAGCTATGGAAGTTTCCTCTCATTCCTTGGCCCTTCACCGGGTGGATGGAGTTCAGTTTGACTTCGCCGTGTTCACCAATTTTTCCACTGATCACCTCGATTTTCACAAAACCATTGAGCATTACCTGGAAGCCAAAGTCTCTCTTTTCCGGGACAGAGTTCCCGGCAGGGCAGCAGTCAATGTTGATGATCCAACGGCACCTCATATTATGGCCAGCATTTTCTGCCCTCTCATCACCTATGCCGTCAAAAAAAAGGCAAGGGTAAAGGGGAAAATATTGAGGAGCGGACCTCGAGGATCATCTTTTCTGGCTCAGATTGGCAAGGATAAACCTATAAGGGTTGATCTCCCCCTCCTGGGTAGTCACAATGTCTACAATGCTCTGGCAGCTATCTCTGTGGCTAGCGCTGAAGAGGTGCCGCCGCCGATCATTAAGGAAGGACTGGAGGCAGTAAAGAGGATCCCTGGTAGATTGGAGTATGTCCAGAACAAAAAAAATCTGGATGTTTTTGTTGATTATGCTCACACTCCTGATGCTCTGGAGAAAGTTCTGAGGAGTCTTCGCCAGGTGGCGAGAGGCAAACTCTGGGTGGTATTCGGATGTGGTGGAGACCGAGATACCGGAAAGCGTCCGCTTATGGGGAAGGTAAGCCTCAAGTTGGCTGACTATTCTGTCATTACCTCGGATAATCCTCGCAGCGAGGACCCCGAGAAGATTATTGTTGCCATTGAAGAGGGAATCAAGGAAGAGGGCGGACAGAGGAATGAGGACTACACTACTGTTACGGATCGAAGAGAGGCTATCAGAATAGCTCTGGGGAGGATGAGGAGAGGAGATACTCTTCTCATCGCAGGTAAGGGGCATGAGAGCATGCAGATCTTTAAGGATCGAGCGGTGGAGTTTAGCGATAGCAAAGTGGTGCGAGATTTGCTGTCTCCGGATAGTTCTGTATAATGAAGTCGAGCTGCCAGAATTCCTGGTGTGGGTGATCCTCTATCTGGCAGGAAGAAAGAACTATTATGCCGCAATCCTTTTCTGTTCAGGAGATTCTTCAGATAACAGGGGGACGCCTTATAGGTAAGGTCCCTTCTTCGGCTATCCTTCCCGACAAAATCTCCACTGATAGTCGCACCCTAAGAAAGGACGATTTTTTCCTAGCTCTTAAAGGACCCAGGTTTGATGGCCATGATTTTCTGGAGGATTGCCAGAGAAAGGGAGGGATAGGAGCTATTGTTTCAGAGGATATTCTCCCGCCCTCACCAGATTTCTTCCTTGTCCGGGTAAAGGACACTCTTCAAGCTCTTGAGGGACTGGCTAAGTTTCATCAACGCCGACTGGGACCTCTTCTGGTAGCTGTTAGCGGAAGCAATGGTAAGACCACGGTCAAGGAGATGATCTGGCAGATTCTTTCCCGAAAATATCCTACTCTCAAGTCCTCGGGAAATTTCAACAACCAAATTGGAGCTGCTTTGAGCCTCTTGAGCCTCTCTTCTCATCATAAATTCGGGGTCTTGGAGATGGGGATGAACCACAGGGGAGAAATTACTCGCCTGGCGAGTATGATTGAGCCCACTATCGGGGTCATTACCAATATCCAGCGAGCCCACTTTGGTTTCCTGGGAAGTATGGAGGAGATTAAGGAGGCCAAAGCAGAACTCATTGATTACCTGAACGCTCGGAAGAAGAACTGGATAGTATTGAATGCTGACGACCCCCGGACTCGAGAGCTTGAAGGAAGAGCCCTTTGCCGGGTTATGACTTTTGGACTTGCTCGAGAAGCTCGTGTAGGAGCCTCCGGGATAAGGTGCGACGAGAGTTCTCTAGATTTTCAGTTGAACTATGGGGAGGGAAAACAGGCTATTCACCTTAGCCTTCCCGGAAAATATAACGTGGCCAATGCTGCCTGTGCGTCAGCAGTGGCCTTAATCCTCGGGTTTTCCCTGGAGGATATTGCACAGGGCCTGGCCGATTTCAAGCTTCTTCCCCATCATTTTCAGGTCCAGATGCAGGGAAGCTTTCGAATTATCGATGATTCATATAATGCCAATCCGGACTCTATGAGAGAAGCTCTGGATCTTTTCAAAACCACGAGGGGAAAGAGGAAAATAGCCATAGTGGGGGATATGCTAGAGCTGGGGGGAAAATCTCGTCTCTTTCACAGGGAAGTAGGTCAGTATCTAGCTAGCCTGCGCCTCGATGCCGTGTTCACCTTTGGGGATTTAGCCAGGGAAGTGGCCCAGGAGGCCCGGAGGGGAGGGGTTGATGATTCCTTCTCTTTTGATGATAAGGACGAGCTGGTGGAGGAGCTCTTTCTCTATCTTCGGAAAGGGGACTCTCTTCTTATTAAGGGTTCCCGGGGTATGAGGATGGAGGACATTGTGAAAAAGCTGAGGATGAGGATATGTTCACCTACCTCACTTCGTCCTTGATTTTGCGCTCCGGAGCCGCGGCCATAGTTTCTCTTGCTCTGAGTTTAGCAGTAGGCAAGATCTGTGTGCGAGGTTTCAGAAAGGTTGGTCTGGTTGATCATGTTCGTGCTTACAGTCCTTCACCTCATCAGGAGAAAAAGGGCATCCCTACCTCCGGGGGGATTTTCATCCTGGCGAGTCTCAGCATTGGACTCTTTCTCTTTGCCGACCTGACCGATAAGTTTGTCCTCATATCCCTTTTGGTTACCCTTAGTCTGGGACTCATCGGTTTTTGGGATGATCGCACCAAGGCTTTAAGAAAAAGCTCCCGGGGTCAGAGAGTTCTCCTTAAGCTCGGGGTTCAGTCTATCATAGCCGGTCTAGCTGCCCTTTATCTGATCTCGGTCCTGGAGTTCACACCTCAGGTCAGTATCCCTTTTACAGGTCGTGTTCTAAGTCTTGGGTGGGCGCATGTTCTTTTTGTCATAGCGATGATTGTGGGTACTGCCAACAGCGTTAATCTCAGCGACGGACTGGACGGACTGGCAGCTGGATGTATCATCTGGGCAGGTCTTGCTTATGCTCTTTTGGCTTATTTTGTGGCGAGTGGTGCTTTCTCTCATCTTTTCAAACTAGCCTTCAACCCGGCAGCGAGAGAGCTGGTGATTTTCTGGGCTTCTCTTTTGGGAGCGGTTTTGGGATTCCTCTGGTATAACCGTCACCCCGCCCAGATTTTTCTTGGGGATACCGGAGCTCTTGCCCTGGGGGGGGCCCTGGCCATCACTGCGGTTCTGGTAAGGGAGGAGATTCTCCTGGTTCTTATCGGAGGAGTCTTTGTGGTGGAGGCGCTGTCGGTATTTCTGCAGGTTCTTTCCTTCCAAACCACTGGCAAGAGAATCTGGAAGATGAGTCCTCTGCATCACCATTATGAACTGAAAGGAATGAAGGAACCCAGCATTGTTAGGCGCTTCTGGGTCCTGGGTCTTCTTCTTGCTGGCGCTGGGCTTCTGGGTGTGATCTGGTAAGTAAGAGAGGATGAACCTCAAAGGTAAGAGAGTTTTGGTCCTGGGTATGGGCATTAGCGGAATGGGGATCATAGATCTCTTAGGAAAAGAAGGGGCTGAGGTTGTGATAGGGGAGATAAAGGATACTCCCGAGATGCGAGCTAAGGCAAAAAAGCTAAGAAGGCGAGGAATGAAGGTTTATCTTGGTCCCCATCCCTTGCATCTTCTTGATCACCGGGATCTAGTTGTTCCCTCTCCTGGCGTCTCCCTGGATATTCCCCTTCTTCAGAGGGCTAAAGACAAAGGTGTCTCCATAATGGGAGAGCTGGAACTCGCCTCCCGCTTCGCTAAAGATGCCTCTGTGGTGGCTATTACCGGGACCAATGGTAAGACTACTACTACATTCCTTACCGGGCATATTCTTAAGAGGGCTAGAGGCGATGTTGAAGTAGCGGGAAATATTGGGATGTCTCTCGCTGCAGCTGTGCAAAAAAAGTGCTCCATCCTGGTGGTGGAGGTCAGTAGTTTTCAGTTGGAAACTGTTGAGAAATTTCATCCTTTTATCTCCTGCATTCTCAATATCACCCCCGATCATCTTGATCGCCACCACACTTTCACTCAATACGCTCATCTTAAGGGTAGAGTCTTTCTCAACCAGACTAAAGGGGACTTCACCATTTTGAATAAAGACGACCCCCTGGTCTGGTCTCTCGAGAAAAAGGTGAGAGCGACGGCAGTATTCGTCAGCCAGAAAGATGAGCCGGATTTGGGAGTTTTTCTTCGCAAGGGTAGAATCATGGCCAGATTTGACAGAGAAGAGGAAATCATCTCCCTGTCCCGGATCACCTTTCCCGGTTCCTACAACATAGAAAACATACTCTCGGCCGTCGCCATATCCTCTCTTTACGGGATAAATCCCGCCCTTATCCAGGACGTTTTAGAAGAATTTGAAGGACTTCCCCACAGAGCCGAGGAACTGGGGGAGGTAAGGGGAATTCGGTTCATCAACGATTCCAAGGGTACCAATGAGGGAGCGGTAAAGAGATGTCTTGAGGGAGTAACAGGACCCCTCATTTTGATTATGGGAGGGAGAGATAAAGGAGCCAACTTTTCCATTCTGCGGCCTCTCATCAAGGAGAAGGTAAGGGAGCTTATCCTCATTGGTGAGGCTAAAGAAAAGATAGAAGAGGAGCTTTCCGGTATCTGTCCTATGCGAAAGGCTGATAAACTTCCTGATGCGGCAAGGTTGGCCTTTGGTGAGGCCAAGGCGGGAGACTCTGTTCTTCTTTCTCCCGGATGCACTAGCTTTGATGAGTTCAAGAGTTTTGAAGAAAGAGGCGACGTCTTCAAAAGAGAGGTGGAGAAACTGAGGGAGGAATATGGAAAGCAAAACTAGCATTGATTATCCTCTCGTCATTATTACTATTTCTCTTCTAGCTGTGGGGCTCATGGTTCTATTCAGTGCCAGCAGTGCTTACGCTTACCTGCGTAAAGGTGACCCTTATTTCTTCCTCAAGCGTCAGCTAATATGGGCAGGCCTGGGTTTGGTTTTCCTTTGGATGGGGACCAGGTTCAATTATCGAAGGTACGAGAAGGTGGGCGTACCCTTGCTTTTGCTGAGCCTGGGACTCTTGGCACTAGTTTTCCTGCCCCAGCTGGGTGCCGGACCAAATGGAGCCCAGCGCTGGATAACTTTGGACTCTGTGGGGCTGGGATTCATTCATTTTCAACCCAGCGAGATAGTCAAACTCGCCCTGGTTATTTACCTTGCCTCTTCCCTGGTGAGAAAAAGAGAAAAGATGGAAAATTTCGTGAATGGATTTCTTCCCTACTTCATTATCCTGGGGGCTATTTCCATTATGGTAGTCATGGAGCCGGACCTAGGTTCCGCCATCATCATTGCCATGATTGCTTTTGTTGTTCTTTTTGCCGGTGGCGCCCGAATTTCTCATATGATCTATGCTTTGATCCTGGCTCTTATTCCCATTTGCTTTTCCATTCTTGAGGTAGGCTACCGCAAGGACAGAATAATGGCATTCTTTAGGCCGGAGTCAGATCCTCAGGGTGCGGCTTTTCAGCCTCTGCACTTCAAAATCGCTCTAGGGTCGGGAGGGCTCTGGGGTTTGGGACCCGGAAGAGGGAAGGAGAAACTCTTCTACCTTCCTACTCCTCACACTGATTCTATCTTTGCTGTCATTGGCGAAGAATTTGGGTTCATTGGAGCCAGCCTCATTGTTGTCCTGTTTTTCGCTATGGCGCTTCGGGGGCTCATGATTGTCAGAAGAGCACCTGACAGATTCGGAAAACTCCTGGCGGTAGGCCTTACTTCCATCATCTGCCTTCAGGCAGCTATCAACATGGCCGTAGTCACCGTTTTGCTTCCTACCACCGGAACAACGCTTCCTTTCATCAGCTACGGAGGCTCCTCTTTGGTTATTTGCCTTGCTGCGGTAGGGATTCTCCTGAACATATCCAAGAGCGGTCTTGTCCAACCAAACCCTGATGGTGAATAGCCCGCTCTATCAGCTTTGAGAATGCCCATTAAGAGCCTTGATTGCCTCTTTAGCCTCTTTATCGTAACTGAAATCTACAAAGCCAAATCCACGGGAGCGACCTGAGTCGCGATCCGTAATGACTTTGACATCCTCAACACTCTCGTACTCGCTGAAGAGATCCTTCAGCTCCTCTACCGTAGTTGTATACGATAGATTTCCTACATACAGGGTTTTGCTCATTTCTTCCTCCTTGGTTTTTGAGCACTACCAAAAACTATAGTATTTATTTAGTCTCTTGGTCTAAGGTCTTTTTCTAAGATTTTAGACGGTAAGTAGCATGGAAGGATTCAAATCGCTGGTTTGACAACTCTGAAGACATAGTCTACAATATTTACTACCTAGCAAGGTGCTGGCAAGTCGAGACTTTTGTTATCAAAGGTGAAGCTGGAAATTATGACCTGGGAGGAAGGTGAGAAGTCAAGGAAGGTCGTCCAGCTCGGGATAAAAGTAAGTTTCGAGGACAGACAATCACCTTTTTTTTCTGAGAAGTGTCGACAGAAAAATAAGCCACGGAAGAAGGGAGGATAAAATGAAGAAAAGGCTGATGATAGTTGCTACATTGGTAGTCTGTCTCAGTCTCACCCTTGCTGCCGCAAGTTATGGGCTTGAAAAACTGGGCAAGGGAGTGAAAATATACTTTTTCAACGGAGGAC
>CAYYHL010000045.1:0-10998 GCA_964471775.1 uncultured Clostridia bacterium | reverse complement strand
AGTCTGTCCTCACCAAAGAACATATGCTCTGTTCGACAAAGCCCGATTCCCTCCGCTCCCAACTCCCGGGCTATTCTGGCATCCTCCGGGGTGTCCGCATTAGCCCTTACACCCAGGGTTCTTACCTCATCTGCCCACTTCATGAGCCTCCTAAAATCGTCACCCAGCACAGGCTCAACCGTATGAACTGTGCCCTTCATTACCTTGCCAGTGCTCCCATCCAGAGTGATAAGGTCGCCCTCCTTAAAAATGAGTCCATTTACTTCAAATTCACCCTTTTTCTCATCCACCTTTATGGCCTCACACCCTGCTATGCAGCATTTGCCCATGCCTCTCGCCACCACAGCCGCGTGCGAAGTCATTCCCCCTCGAGAGGTAAGGATGGCCTCAGCGGCTGCCATTCCGTGGATGTCTTCCGGTGAAGTTTCCTTCCGCACCAGGATCACTTTCCTTCCGTCCGTGCCTAGCTGAACTGCTCTATCTGCTGTGAACACAGCCTCTCCTGTGGCAGCTCCCGGAGAAGCCGGAAGACCTTCAGCAATCACCTCGAACTTCTCGCGAGGATCAAGGCGTCTGTGCAGGAGTTGATCCAACTGGGCTGGCTCCACCCTCCTCAGAGCTTCCTTCTTACTGATTGATTTCTCCTCAACCATATCGGTGGCCACTCTCACCGCGGCTTGAATGGTTCTCTTGCCCGCCCTGGTCTGCAGGAGATAAAGTACATCCTTTTCTATGGTAAATTCAAAGTCCTGAACATCACGGTAGTGCTCCTCTAGCTTCTGAGCAACACTCACCAATTCCTCGTAAACCCCCGGCATATCTTCCTTCAGTAGGGGAAGAGACCGAGGTGTCCTTATGCCAGCTACCACATCCTCTCCTTGAGCATTGAGCAAGTACTCCCCATAGATTCCTTTTTCTCCTGTGGCTGGATTTCTGGTGAACCCAACTCCAGTACCAGAATCTTCCCCCATGTTGCCAAAGACCATGCTCTGAACATTAACGGCCGTGCCCCACTGTTCAGGAATCTTGTGGATCCGGCGATAGTTAATAGCTCTTCTATTGTTCCATGAGGCAAAAACAGCATCCCTGGCCATATCTAATTGCCGGAAGGGATCCTGCGGGAAATCAGCTCCCCCTTTCTTCGCTATGAGCTCCTTAAACCTGTCCACCAGATCCTTGAGATCTTCAGCCGTCAAATCAATATCTTCCTTTACCCCTCTGGCTGCCTTTTTTTTCTCAATGAGCTCTTCGAACTTTCTTCCCCCTAGGCCCAGAACCACATTGCCAAACATCTGAATTAGGCGACGATAGGCATCGTAGGCGAATCGCTCATCGTCTGTTTGCTTCGCCAGTCCCTGTACGGCAGTATCACTCAAGCCCAGATTCAGGACGGTGTCCATCATTCCGGGCATGGAGATTCTGGCCCCTGATCGTACAGAAAGCAGCAAAGGGTTATCAGCATTTCCAAATTTCTTCCCGACTGCAGCTTCCAACCTTTGCAAATTATAGGATATCTGACCAGATAGGCTCTTTGGATAAGAACGGTGCCGAGCATAATAGGAACATACCTCAGTGGTAATAGTAAAGCCGGGAGGAACCCTGATGCCCAGGCGAGCCATCTCAGCAAGATTTGCGCCCTTGCCGCCCAAGAGATTCCGCATGACCCGGGAGCCATCGGCCTCATTTTGGGCGAAAAAATAAACAAAAACCCCCCTTTTCCTTTTGGGTTCAGCCATTTCTATTTCAGCTCCTCTTATCTACTTAATTCTTGCTTTCCCAGCCCCCTTATGTCTTTCGGCCTCTGTATTATACCAAGCTTTACTTCCATGTCAAGTGGTGCCTGTTCGGCTTCAAAACTAAGGCTACCGCATTATAAGAGGAAGACTCTCCTGAACACTCAGGGAGAAAGTTCCTTCAGATACTTATAGAACTCACTGTCTGAGGTTAAAATCAGCCAGGTCTCATCGTCCAAAGTGTACTTGTAAGTATCCAGAGTCCTCAGGAAAGAATAGAACTCAGGATCATTGTTGTAGGCCCCAGCATATATGGTGGTGGCTTCAGCATCAGCCTTACCTTTTATTTCCTGAGCCGTTCTGTAAGCCTCAGAGGTGATTTTCCTCAGTTCTTTCTCCCTCATTCCCTCTACCTCAGCTCTTTTTCCGTGACCTTCTGAGCGGGTCTGCTCGGCTACTCTTCTGCGTTCCGAAATCATACGAGCATAGACTTTTTCCCTTACTTCCTCCACATAGTTGAGCCCTTTTATCCTGATATCCACTAATTCTATTCCATATTGAGTAACCGCGGGAGCAGCTTCCGCCAGAATCACTTTGGTTATCTTCTCTCGACCAATTCTAACTTCGCCCATTTCCTCCGCAGCCCCGATGCCCACCTCAGTTTCCTCAAATTCCCTCTCGGAGTTTCTGACCAACTCATAGAGGAGGTGGTTGGTGATCTGATTCCTGGTGGCCGAGTCAATTATGTCATCCAGTCTGCCATGGGCTACTCTTTCATCCCCCATTGTTTGGAGGAACTTCAGGACATCCACAATCCGCCACCGGGCCGTGGTGTCCACCCAGATAAACTTTTTATCCTTGGTAGGAATCTGAGTGGGGCTGCCATCCCAGCTCAAAAGACGTTTTTCAAAGTAGTTTGCCCTTTGGATAAACGGCTTTTTTATACGTATACCCGCTCTGGTTATAGGCCTGCCAATAGGCTCACCGAACTGGGTGATAACCACTTGCTTTGTTTCATCCACCGTGTACAGGGTCGCTGCCACCACTATCAAAGCCACAATGACCACAACTATGATGGGAATCAATCTCTCAGGTTTCATGATCCGCCTCCCTTCTCGGCTAAGGACAACATAGGTAGAATCGTCTTCTGTTCTGAATCAACAATGTATTTGGGACCCATCTTGGGTAGAATCTCTCCCAAAGTCTCCAGATACAGTCTTCTTCTGGTAACATCCTTAGCCTTCCTATACTCCTCCCAGACAGCTAGAAATTTATTAGCGTCCCCCTGAGCCTGATTTACTCTATTGATAGCATACCCTTCAGCCTCACTGATCGTCTTCTCCGCTTCCCCCCTGGCCTTGGGAATGACTTGATTGTAAGCCTGCCAGGCCTCATTAATGGTAGTTTCCTTCTCCTGCTTGGCCTCATTAACTTCGTTAAAAGCGGGCTTTACCGGATCAGGCGGATTCACATCTTTCAGCTTGACGGTGACAATCTGAACCCCGGTTTCATAAACATCAAGGATCTCCTGGAGTTTCCTCTGGACCTCCTGTCCTATCTCTATCCTTCCTACAGTCAAAATTTCATCCACACTCCTGTCGCCTACTATCTGGCGCATGGCTGCTTCTGAAATATCCCTGATATTCTCACCAACATCTCTCACCTTAAAGAGATACTTCACCGGATCTCTAACCCTATACTGAACAATCCATTCGACCACTGCCACATTGAGATCCCCACTCAGCATCAGCGATTCATCATCGAACCTTCCTGGCGCATAAATGGTTTGCTCCCCAGCCCTGAGAGTCCGAAACCCGAATTCCTCCTTAAAGACATGCAGTACCCTCACCTTTGTCAGTGTCTCCACAAAGGGAGCTTTTACGTGGAGTCCTGGTTCAGTGGTCCTCACATATCTTCCAAACCTCCTGATGACCCCTACCTCCTCCGGTCCGATGGAATAAAAGATAGAGACCAAAATCACTATGATGATAATTCCTACGATACCCAGTCCAATCCATTTTTTTGGAACGGAAATGCCAGGGAAACCCAGCTCGTCCTCTAACGGCATTTTTGTCCTCCTTTACCCTTAATTTATCCTCGTTTGCACTCAACAAGCAAGAGTCTTTGCCAAAATACTATAGAAGTATACAATATTTGATGCAAATAGCAAGTGTTCTTACGTTTTCTTGACTTCCCCTCCCGTTGAAATAGAATTAACTTCGATCGCCGAGGAGTTGAATCCAGACAAGCAGCCAGACAAATGAAAACGATAAGAGTGAATCCGACCCTTCCAGAAGAGGACAAAATTGAGGAAGGTACCAGGATCATAAAGAATGGGGGATTGGTGGCCTTTCCCACGGATACAGTTTACGGGCTGGGAGTAGACGCCGAGAGAAGCGATGCGGTTGAGAGACTCTACCAGCTAAAAAAAAGACCCAGAGAAAAACCTCTTATTCTATTTCTCGCCAAAAAGGAGGAAATTGTTGATTTCGCGGAAATAGTTCCCCTACTTGCACAAAGACTCATGAACAGGTTCTGGCCTGGACCCCTAACTCTCATATTCAAAGCCAGCGAGATCTCTCCTCCCACCTTGATAAATGATGAGAAGGAAGTTGCTATAAGGATTCCCTCGCATCCCATCCCTCAAAAGCTCATTGAGAAGAACAAAACTCTCCTGGCAACTACCAGCGCCAATTTTTCAGGAGAACCGGATCCTCTGCGAGCAAATGAAATAAATATCCACTTAGCAGAAGGAATAGACTTGCTCCTGGATGGAGGCGAAGCGCTCTTAGGCGAGGAGTCCACTGTAGTGAGGGCTACCTCCTCTCAAATAGAATTAATCAGGGACGGATGGCTTCCCAGGCAGGTTATAGATGAGGAGGCCGCAGCGAAGGGAGATATTCTTTTTGTTTGCACAGGGAACACCTGCCGAAGTCTCATGGCTGAAGCCCTTCTGGGGAAACTGTGGCCGGCAGGGGAGCGCGATAAGGTCAAGATACACTCGGCAGGAATAGCTGCTCTTGAGGGATCACGGCCGGGAAAAATGACCCTGGAAGTGCTAAGGAAAAAGGGGGTAGATTCCTGTTCTCATCGAAGTTCTCGCCTCGAGCGTGAGGCACTAAGGATGGCTGATCTTGTTCTGGTGATGGAAAAAGAGCATAAGGAAAGAGTACTGCAGCTTCATTCGCCGGCCCGGGGCAAGGTCTTTCTTCTGAAGGAGTTTGCCAGGGGCTTGAAAGAAGAAATTCCTGACCCTGTGGGAGGCTCGCAAGAGAGCTATGAGAAGTGCCTGAAGGAAATTGAGGAAAGTATAGAGAGGATCATAAGAAAACTCGGCCTGGAATGAGTCGCGCGCACCCCTGAAGAATCTCACCAGGCCCGATCTCGAGTGCGATATTCAAAGGCTGGGGGACTTGCTCCAGGACTGTTGACAAATAGGCCTCATCCAATATAGTGAAGCATCAAAGAGAAATTCTGCTGACTGCAAAACAGGGGAAAAATTCCTCAGTCAAAAAATACATAAACATCCGGGAAGACAGAACCTGCCAATAGGTAAGGAAGATATGGAAGACAAACGCCCCTCGTGGGATGATTATTTTATGGAGATCACGCACCTCATTACCTCTCGTTCCACCTGTCTTAGAAGAAAAGTGGGAGCTCTTTTGGTCAAAGACAAAAGAATTCTTTCCACGGGCTACAACGGATCTCCCCGTGACCTGCCTCACTGTGAAGAGATAGGCTGCCTGCGGGACAAACTGAAGATTCCATCGGGGGAAAGGCAAGAGATATGCCGGGGTTTACACGCGGAACAAAACGCTATTATCCAGGCGGCTTTGTATGGCATCCCAGTGAAAGGATCGGTTGTCTACTGCACCCACCAGCCATGTCTAACCTGTGCCAAGATGATCATCAATGTGGGTATAACAAAAATTGTCTTCCGGGGCACTTACCCAGATCCTCTCGCCTTAGATGTGCTGAAGACGGCCAAAGTCAAACTCGTCAAAAGAGGAGCTTAATATGCCGAGACAAATTCTAGAAAGAATTGAAGAAACGGAGAAAAAAGCCCAAAGAATCATAGAGACAGGGCAAAAAGAAAAAGAAGAAATGGCGAAGCAAGCGGAAAAAGAAGCCCAGGAAATAATCGGTAAGTCTCACCAAGATGCAAGAAAAGAAGGCGAAAAGACAAAGAAAAGACTTTTGCAGGAAGCCGAGGACCAGATAAAGCGGATCACGAAACAATTTGAAATAGAGAGAAAGACAATCCAGGAAAATGGCAGAAAAAATTCTAGAGAGGTTGTCCAGTTTGTTGTGCAAAGAGCAAAGAAATTTTGGGTCGAATCCTAAAGAGGCTACTGGGAGGTAAAAGATGGCTGTAGCAGAAATGAGAAAGGTCTACCTCATCGCCGAGAAGAGCCTGAGAGATTCAATAATTACCAGGTTGCGGGAATTGGCTCTTTTTCAAGTGGAGTCTGTGGATGGCAAATCTCTGGCTTCCTCTTTAAAACCACCCCAAGTCCAAACGCATGAGCTTGAGGAGGCGATCTCACATCTCGGCTGGACTGTAGACTATCTGGGACAGTTTGAAGATAGAAAGCCTGGTTTGGGACTCTTCCCCGCCAAGATAATGGTGAGACAAGAGGACTATCTTCACTGGATTAAGAATTTTGATTGGGAGGGAACCTTCCAGAGATGCTCAGAATACAAGAGCAGTCTGGAAAAACTACGGGAAGAAAAAAACAATCTCTCTGAGCGACTTCACCTCTTGCATCACTGGGAAGAGCTCCCGCTTCCTCTGGAAAAACTAGGGGAAGGCAAGTACATTTCCTACCAGTCGGGAATAGTCTCCAGGGAGAATGGATCCCTTCTTAAGAGGGAACTAGACAACTTGAAGACGACTTACCTGATTACCCTCAAGGAAGAGGCAAATGAACTATATTTCCTCCTCGTTTACTCCAAGGAAAATTCGGAACAAGTGGAATCCATATTTCAAAAACTCAGGGTGGAAAAAGTTTTCTTCACCGAAGTGGGCTCTCCCAGAAGAAAAATTACGGAACTGAAGGAAACAATAACCCGGATAGAAAAAGAGATAACTGACATAGAGACTGAATCTAGGCAGCTGGCAGGGGAAAGAATCAAACTCATGACTCTGCATGATCATTTTTACAATCTTCTTCGGGAGAAAAAGGTAGCCTTGGATACGCAATCGAGTTCCTATACTTTCGTGCTTGAAGGATGGCTGAAAAAGGGGGATCTTTCCAATTTGAAGAGGGGCCTCAAAGAGTTCTCCTCCCTTGAAATAGTGGTACGTGAAGCAGGGGATAAAGAGGGACAGAAGGTCCCCGTTGCCCTTTCTAACCCTCGTATTTTCAGACCTTTTGAGGTTGTCACCCATCTTTATGGACTGCCGCTTTACTTTGAAATTGATCCCACCCCTTTCATGGCTCCTTTCTTTGCTCTCTTTCTTGCTTTCTGTTTGACAGATGGAGGATACGGAGTCATCCTGGCTCTAGCAGCCTACGTTGCCCTTAAGAAAATGAGGATAGGAGAGGGGGGGAAAAGACTCCTCTGGGTCCTATTCATTAGCGGCTTGATCACTATAGCAGTTGGCACTGTGACCGGCGGGATATTCGGGATACAATTCTCAGAGCTCCCTGGTTTCTTCTCACCTCTTCAGCGTCTCGTTTTGTTCAACCCACTAACCCAGCCCATGGTTTTCCTCGTAATCGCCCTGAGCATAGGAATCGTCCATATTCTTGTCGGAATAGCTCTGGAAATATGGGATCATTTGAGGAACGGACAAATAACCCCAGCTCTTCTTGACGAGGTCCCCTGGATCTTAATCATCATAGGAGGGGTCTTGTTTGGGCTGGGCAGGCTTGGCTACTTACCAAGATTTTCCGGCACTCTCGGTATCATAATGCTCCTGGGGGGAGCAGGAATTTTGCTTATATTTGCTGGAAGAAGTAGCAAGAGCCTTTTTGTAAGATTCGGAAAGGGGGTCTATGAGATCTATGGATTGGTGGGTCTTTTCGGCGACATTCTCTCTTACTCGCGCCTGTTGGCCCTTGGACTGGCCACCAGTGTCATTGCCACGGTAGTCAATACCATAGCCAAGATGGCTTCCGAAATACCCCTGATGGGTCCTGTCCTTATGGTTGTCATCCTCATAGTGGGCCACGTGGGTAACATCGGCATAAACTGTCTCTCCGGATTCATTCACACCGCACGCTTGCAATTTGTGGAGTTCTTTGGTAAATTTTACCAGAGTGGAGGAGAAAGCTTCAGACCCTTCAGAAGGGAAGGAAAATACATCGCCCTCTCCTAAATATTCAGCGAGCATTCAGCAAATTCCCAGGGGAGGCCGGGTTGTGTCAATAAGACAAGAATCTCAAGGAACTTGTGAAGGTAGCTCCCTATGAAAGGAACTACCGAACGCGAGTTCAAAATACGCCGGAGAGGCGGGTTTTTAGAATTTGCGTTTTATCTTCCTACCAAAGTTTATTTCGGCGAGTCTGTAAGTGAAAAGGCGGGGGAAGAAGCGGGAAAACTTGGCCAGAGTGTCCTCATAGTGACTGATGAGAATATCATCCGCAAGATCATAAACAGGAAGAAAATAGAAGATTCTCTCAACAAAGCAGGAGTGAAAACCCTTCTCTGGGATGGGGTGGTTACCAATCCTCCCCTCAGTATAGCAGAGAAGGGAGCCAGATTCGCCCAGAGAGAAAAGTGTGACCTAATAATAGGATTGGGGGGAGGAAGCGTGATCGATGCGGCCAAGGGGATTGCCGTAATGTGCACGAACTCACCTCCTCTTAGTCTTTATCTTGGCAGGGACAGAATCAGAAAGCCCCCCTTACCTCTCATCGCCATTCCTACCACCGCTGGAACGGGGAGCGAGGTAAATCCCTACGCCGTTTTTACCAACGCTCAAAAGAATCCGCCCCAAAAGGAAATCATGGCAGATCCTCTGCTCTTCCCGAGGATAGCCCTGGTGGACCCTCAACTCACTCTTTCGTTGCCTCCCTCCGTTACTGCGGATGCAGGTATAGACGCCCTTTGCCATGCTATTGAAAGCTATACTTCAAAGAAATCCCGGCCTTTCAGCGAAATGCTGGCTCTAGAGGCCATCCAGATTCTAGCGCACTATCTCGCCAAGGCCGTGAAGGATCCGGGGAATATCAAGATCCGTTCTTATTGTTCGTACGCCTCGCTTCTCGCCGGAGTGGCTATTGCACAAACTGGAACGACTCTGGTCCACGGAATGGGCTATAAACTCACCGCCTGTCTGGGCATCACTCATGGCAGAGCTAATGGAATCCTTCTTCCCTGGGTATCTGAATTCAATCTTCAGGCAGATCCTCCTAAATATGCCCACTTAGCAAAAACCCTAGGGGAAAAGGTAGAGGGTCTGGGATACGAGGAGAGAGCGATGAGGTCGGTCAATGGGATAAGAAGAATTCTGGGAGAGCTGGGCCAGCCTGACAGACTAAAGAGGGGAAGCGTAAGGAGCGATACCATTGAAGAGTTTGCCAGAGAGATCATGCAGGATAAGCGAAGGTTAAGCAATAATCCTCGTCTGGTTACTTTCAAGGATGTAGTAGGAATCTACCAGAAGGCTCTAGGGAATGCTAATGAATCTCAAGGAGGCTCCAGATGTGTGGCATCGTAGGGTACATTGGAGATAAGGCGGTGGACACCTTGCTGATCGTGAGCCTGGAAAGGCTGGAATATCGTGGATACGATTCTGCAGGTATGGCTACCCTGAATGGAGGAAAACTGGGAATAAGAAAACAGGTAGGCAAGATTCAAATTCTGAAAGAGATTCTGAAAGAAGAGCCCCTGGAAGGACAGCTGGGAATTGCACACACCCGTTGGGCTACTCACGGGGAGCCTACCACGGAGAATGCCCATCCTCACACTGGTTGTAAGAATGAGGTGGCCGTTGTGCACAATGGAATTATTGAAAATTACGCCGAGCTCCGAGAGGAGCTTCTCAAAGAAGGGCACATTTTCCGCACCGACACGGACACTGAAGTGATCGCCCACCTGGTAGAAGAACATCTCAATAAGAGTCTTCTGGTGGCTGTCCAGAAAGCGATCAAAAGACTGGAGGGAAGCTACGCTTTGGCGGTGATATCTACTAAAGATCCCGATAAAATCGTGGTAGCTCGCTACAGATCACCCCTGGTTATTGGAATTGGCAAGAATGAAAACTTTGTGGCTTCCGATGCTTCAGCGCTTCTTCATCTGACTTCCAACATGATCTTCATGGAGGATGGGCAGGTCGGATTCATAGCAAAGAGAAGAGTGAAGGTACTTGATAGAGAAGGTCGCCCTGTAGAGAAAAAGGTCAAAATCGTCAAGTGGCACCTTCTGGGGGGACCCCAAAAGGATGGATACAGACACTTTATGCTAAAAGAAATCCATGAGCAGCCCGTTGTCATCCGGAATGCTCTTCAGCGAAGAGTATCTCAGGGTACCGAAAGAATCTATTTTGAACATACCAGCATCACTGAAGAAAAACTTCCCAGTATCAGCAGGGTTATCATTCAAGCCTGTGGGACTTCCTGGCACGCTGGCTTGGTAGGCAAATATCTCTTTGAAAAGTATCTGCGTCTGCATACAGAAGTCGATCTCTCCTCCGAGTTTAGGTACCGCATGCCTGTTGTTAAAGGAGATACGCTGGTTATGGCCATCTCTCAATCTGGGGAGACCGCCGACACACTGGCCGGGATCAGGTTAGCTAAGAGTGTGTTCCTGGATGTTCTCTCTCTATGTAACACCATAGAGAGCACCATAGCGCGAGAGTCGGATGGAGTTATCTATGTTTTCGCTGGTTCGGAGATCGGGGTAGCTTCCACCAAGGCTTACACTGCTGAACTTCTGGCCCTATTCCTTCTCACTATTCACTGGGGAAGGCTCAAAGGGATGCTTTCGAAAGAGGAGGCTGTCCGGATGGTGGAAGAACTAAAGAAGATCCCCTACTACATAGAGGAAATGCTTGACAACCAAAAAGAAGTTCTAGAATGCGCCGAAAGATACTATCAATCATCCAATTTCCTCTTCCTGGGCAGAAGGTTCAACTATCCCACCGCGCTGGAGGGAGCCCTGAAGCTTAAAGAAATCTCTTACATCCATGCCGAAGGGTATGCCGCTGGCGAGATGAAACATGGACCACTAGCTTTGGTGGATGAGAAAATGCCAGTAGTTTGCATAGCGCCTAAAGACTCGGTTTACCAGAAGATGATCAGCAACATCCAGGAGG
>CAYYHL010000044.1:0-11227 GCA_964471775.1 uncultured Clostridia bacterium | reverse complement strand
CTCTCCGATCCCCTGTGGTTTCAGGCCTTCGGCTGTGTCCTGGGATTTGACTGGCCAGCTTCGTCTGAATCTCTCTGATCCGGATCTGGCACTTCCTGATTCTAACTCACCCTTAGCAATTCTTTTCAGCTTCTTGCTAAAGTCTTCCTTTCAACGCAATCATGCACGGCGTGGTCCGTTATTCTGGGACATTGAGTTTCCTGGCTCCGTTGGCTTTGTCCTCCGTGTTTACACAGACTCATAAGCAGTAGAAGCGTCGGCGCTTAATTTCCGTGCTGGCTGTTCTGACACCTAAGGTCTGACCACTTTGGTCAAACTGCTCTTGATAGGTTAGCTTATCTTCTTCGAGGCGCCTGTGCTATCAAGTCAAGGGGCATTAGAAATTGTCGAATGGACAAATAGACCGTTTTTGGTATTGTTACCCTGAGAAGTGTACTACTATCATTGAAGGAGTAAGAGAATGGACAAAGTGAAAACCATGTCTTTGCTACTGGCTATGATTGGTATTTTCATATTCGGATTTGTTGCTGGCGGACTGCTTAGTCAACTATTCGTGGGGGAATATCCAATTGCAGACAAATATGAGGTTTTTCGAGACATCCTTGTTATTGTCTTGTCTCTGTCTGCCGTGGCGATTGCCTTGCTGGGTTGGGCTGTCTACCAGGTAATTTCCCGGGGCCTGGATGACAGAATCAAACGGACGATAGATGAGGAGCTGAATGTCCATATTTGTAATCTGTGCTTTGAGTTCAATCACATTTACTGGAAGCACTACGAACGGGTAGACTACAAAATAGGCAATCCGCTAGAAGGCACTGAGCTAGATTATCTACAGTTGGCCATAGACATATCTGAGAGCGCCGCACGGAGAGCCGGCCTCTTGGATCAGAAGAAATTCGACGCTCTTGTCTGTGTAGCCAAAAATAATCTAGCGTACCACCTTGCCATGAGAGGCTGGTCTGCTGACAGCAAAAGGGCCATGTCTCTGGCAAAGTATGCGTACGATAGGGCTGATAACTATGACTACAGAGACACATGTCGTTGGGTCGAGACACACAGTTTCACATTGCTGACGTTTGGTAACAAAGAGGAAAGGGAAGAGGGAGTCAACATAGTAAAGCAACTCTTGGATCGGGAGGATCTACCTGATTTTTTGAGGGAAAATATGGAGAGAAAATACAGGAAAGTCCTGCCAAAATAATTGATTTCGGTTCCTAGAACTTACCTTTTGCCGGAATCACTATCACCTGTGCTCCTCCTTCATCTGAATGCCTCACCGTACGTTTAAGCATAGTAAAAATACAGCAGGTGTCAAGAGCGCGCCGTTGATAAATCAGCGGACCATGAAGATTGTTACAAAAGCCACATTGAGCCAAAGATAGATGGAGGAGGAAAACTCCACGGACTCGGGAGACTGGCAAGCTTTATACCGACGTCCCTCCTATGAGCTCATCCCTCCCTCACCCACACTAAGTTGCGCGAATCCCGCCCCTGCTTGGCAAGAGGGACTCGTGGAGGAGATTCTCAAGACTCGGAAAGGGAGGGATCTGGGGGAGAGGCCTGCAGGGTACGCGTGGAACTAGGAGAGTCCTAAAAGCAGGGTAGCTATTCTGAAGTATATGAGGAGAGAAGCGATGTCAAGAACGGTAGCAATCAAAGGACCGGAGACAACGGCAGGATCAATCCCCAGGCGTTTGCATATGAGGGGCAGGAGAGCCCCAAGGCAGGTAGCTGCGGTAACGGTAATAATCATACTGAAGGCCACCGTAGTTCCGAGAAGTGAGCTTCTCTGGAAAACAAGAGCTCTTACCAAGGCCAGGATGCCCAAACCTGCTCCCAGCATAGCCCCGATGACAAATTCCTTTCTTACTACCCTCCATACGTCCCTCAACCTTATCTCGCCCGTAGCCAGTCCTCTCACTATCACCATGGCTGCCTGAGTTCCGGCATTGCCTCCGGAACCCATAATCAGGGGAATAAAGAAAGAGAGAGCTATTACACTTTCGAGGGCGAAGGAGAACCTCTGCATGATGAGCCCGGAAAGAAAACTGGTTACCACCAGGATTAGAAGCCAGGTCATCCGATTCCTCGCTACCAGAGTGGGTCTCATAGATATATAATCCTCTATGTGCTCTCCCGCCGCTCCAAACTTGTACATATCCTCGGTGTCCTCTTCTTCTATGACGTCAATAACGTCATCCACCGTGATAATACCTTTCATTCTTCCTACATTGTCCACCACTGGCAGGGCAAGAAAGTCGTACTTGGCTATCTCCGCCGCCATGTGCTCCTGATCCATGTCTATAGGAATGGTGATGAGCTTGCTGTGCATGATCTCGCTTAGCCTGGTGGTCGGTTCGGCCATAATAAGCTCTTTCAAAGATATAATCCCCACCAGGTGATTGTATTTACCCTCTATATAAATGTAATAGATCATTTCCAGTTCTTTTGCCGTTTTTCTTAGCTCTTCTAGAGCCTCTTGAACGGTCATATCCGCCTTAAGATGGGCGAATTCGGTGGTCATCCTCCCACCGGCGGTGCTAGCGTCATAGGTCATCAGCTCCCTGGTATCGCGAGCCTCCTCCCTCTCCATGATGGAGAGGAACCGGTTGACCATCTCCCCGGGTAGTTCCTCAAAGAAATCTGCCCTCTCATCGGGAGCGAGCTCATTAAGGATTTTGCCTTTCCGGGCTTCATCAATAGCTCCCATGAGAGCAATCTGATCATCTTTTTCCATTTTCTCAAAGACATCTGCTGCAAAATCTGTGTTCCACAGGGAGATAAGCATCACCCTTTCCTTGAGGCTAAACTCTTTCAAGATTTCAGCTACTTCCACCGGTTCATATTCGTAAAAAATCTCCCTTAGTGCCTCCTTGTCGTTACTGGAAAGGAATTCTCGAATCTCCGGTATTATCAGAAAGGCTCTGGACATCTCCCTATGCACTTACTCTTTCTCCTTCTTTCATCTCAGAAGCTTTCTCGCATTCTGAAGATTTTCCAGTGTTTGATTTCGCTCAGTCCGTTGTCGCCTGCGAACAATAGTGATTGCCAGGCTCTAGTTTATTCGAATCCTATTCGTTGTCAAACTTAATTTGCGAGTGAGCATGCCTACTTTAAGCATCTGTCTTGATTTGATTTTTCTTCGGAAAAAGAATAGAATATGTTCCCAGAAGGCTTTTTAGGGGATCATTGCACCTTTGTTCCAGCTTGCCAGGGAAGGATAAAGGAGACTCTTCTATTGGACAGGCACCTGTTCCTGCGGGACAGGAAAAGAAGATGAATGAATGGGGCAAGAGTTCATGCGGGGCGAAAGTAGAAGAATGAACTATAAAAGGATGAGTTTGACTGCTGCTTTCATATACTCCGATCGGTACTATGTTGATCTGGGGGAGCATGTCTTTCCGGTGGAAAAATACCGTCTGGTCTATGAGAGGCTCTCCCATGAGGGGTTTATCACACCTGAGAACACTTTTTCCCCGAGTCTTGCTGAACGAGAAGATCTTCTCTTGGTTCATACTGCAAACTACCTTAAGGATCTGGATAATCTTTCTCTTTCCAAGAGCACGATGTTCTCGGAGCTTCCTCTCACTGGAGAGATCGTCCAGGGGTATAAATTATTTGCTGCGGGGAGTATTCTTGTGGCAGAAAAAGCTATGGAGAGGGGGATAGCAATACACCTGGGAGGAGGATTTCATCATGCCTTTCCCTCACGGGCTGAGGGGTTTTGCTACGTTAACGATGTAGCAATAAGTATTAAGAAACACAAAAAATTCAGTAGATTTGAGAAAGTTTTGATCGTCGATTGTGATCTTCACCAGGGAAATGGTAATGCCTTTATTTTCAAGAAAGATCCCTCGGTTTTTACGTTCTCTATTCATCAGGAAGATCTTTATCCAACTAAGCAAGAAAGCGATCTGGATATCGGTCTGGCGGATTTTACTGGCGACGATGTATATTTGCATCTTCTTGAAGAAGCTCTTGGGGATATTCGGAAGAAGTTTAGTCCTGAGATAGTCTACTACCTGGCTGGAGCTGATCCTTATCGGGAGGATCAGCTGGGCAATTTGACGCTGACCAAGGAAGGCTTAATGGAAAGAGACAGGCTGGTCATTGGATCCTATGTCAAAAGAAGTATCCCCCTAGTCATTTTACTTGCCGGAGGTTATGCTGCAAAAGTTGAGGATACAGTTGAGATTCATTGTAATACCTGCCGAATAGCAACGGCCTGCTTGAGGTAGGAATAGTCAACTGGGTTCGACAAGGAAAAAGCAGAGCTCGTCCCAAAGAGCAATCTAACTCTAGAATTCTGGTTCAAGGAGGTGGGGATGGATTTCTATTCAGTAATCAAAAGAAGACGAAGTATGAGGAAGTATCAGCGAAGAGTTGTGGAACAGGATAAACTGGAAAGAATCCTGGAGGCAGCGAGAATTGCTCCGTCGGCGACAAATGCCCAACCGTTCAGGCTCATCGTGGTGAAAACCCGGGAAGTGAGAGAAAAACTACGGACTAGCTACGATCGGGAATGGTTCTGGAGGGCTCCGGTGATAATCTGCGCTTGTGGTCTAAAGGGAGAATCCTGGAGAAGGAGGGACGGTAGAAGCTACCTTGATGTTGATGTCGCCATTGCCGTGGACCACCTAATATTAGCTGCTACCGCCGAAGGATTGGGCACCTGCTGGATTGCTAATTTTGATCCTGAGGAAGCTAAAAGGGTTCTGGGCCTTCCGGATGACGTGGAACCTATAGTCATGACCCCCCTCGGGTACCCGGCAGCGGCGCCGGGTCCTACCTCGAGAAAGCCCCTGGATGAGGTAGTAAAGTTTGTCTAGGGACGGCGGCAGAGCAAGAGGTCTCAGAGAGGATGAAACAGAGACGGGTAATCTTACCGCTATGTCCTGAGATGAAAGACGTTTGAGTTAGGAGGTAGGTGGGAAGCGGTAGGCTCAAGTTCGAAGGGAGGTTTTTCTTGAAGAAAGAGAGGAAGGGAGGGAGAAGATTGTTAATGCCCACACTGATTATGGCAGCGGTGGCCGCTGGTTTAACTGCAGCAGCCTATTTCAAAGGGGACGGAGCTCATATTCTAGGACTGAAGATAGGAGGGAGAAGTTTCCTGGAGGTCGTACCCCTCCTTTTAATCTCCTTTGCCGTAGCTGGTTTGATTCAGGCATTAATCCCTAGAGAGCTTATTATGAGTTGGCTGGGGGAAGAAGCGGGGATCAAAGGTATTCTCATTGGAAGTGCTGCAGGAGCTATAGTCCCGGGCGGCCCTTACGTTGTTTTCCCTATCGTTGGATCTCTCTATCGAGCGGGAGCAGGCATAGGACCCACTGTGGCCTTCGTTGTAGGTTGGGCCTTGTTGGGGCTGAGTCGGGTACCCTATGAAGTAGCTCTGATCGGACCAAAGTTTAGCCTCATAAGAATAGTTTCCACTCTCATTTTTCCTCCCATTGCTGGTTTGGTCGCCAGGACTTTCTTTGGAGGAGCTACCTGACATAAGGTTATGCTGTGAGGAGAGGAACTGGCCAGGGGAAGGAAGTGAACTTAAGTGGGCTGGATTGAAAGAGCCGAGATAATGGGGCAAGGACTATCTTGCCTTAGACCCCGAGAGAGAAAATAGTGGATTACATAAAATTTCTGGGTACAGCGGGAGCGAGAGTTGTTATGTACAAACAACTTCGCTCCTCGGCAGGCATCTGGCTTTCTCTGGCGGGAACCAATGTTTATCTGGACCCTGGACCTGGTGCTCTGGTTAAGTGCAGCTCCAGTCGTCCCAAGCTTGATCCCGCGAAGCTGGAGGGTATTATCCTTTCTCACAAACATCTGGATCACTCCGGAGATATAAATGTTATGATGGAGGCTATGACGGAGGGGGGATTTAAGCCCCGGGGCGTCCTGTTTGCCCCTCAGGATGCTCTCTCAAATGACGCTGTGGTACTGGAATATGTGAGGAAATATTTGAAAGAAATAAATACTCTGCGAGAGGGAAGTTCCTACCGACTGGGAAATATAAGCTTCTCAACTCCTATAAGACATATTCACGGGGACGTAGAAACCTACGGTCTAAACTTCAAAAACTCTCAGCACACTATCTCATATATAAGTGATACCCGCTTCTTTCCCGAGCTTACCCAGCACTACGGGGGAGATATTCTCATTATTAGTCTTCTTCGTCTGAAGCCGGGTGAGCTGGATCATCTCTGTTTGGAAGATGCAAAAATCATTATTAGAGAAATACGTCCTAAAGTCGCCATTTTGACTCACTTCGGAATGACTGTTCTCAAGGCCAGGCCCTGGAAGATCGCCGAAAACCTGAAAGAAGAACTCGGGGTAAATGTCATCTCTGCCAGCGACGGAATGACCTTTGATCTGGGTTCAATCTGATCGGAGGAAGAAGAGAACTAGGCTTGAGGAGTCGGTGAATTGAAGAAAACCAGGAGATATGTCCTGAAGACGGCCGCCCCATTAAGGGAAACCAAAGTCGACTATGCCTCTGAGCTTAATCCTCAACAGCTGGAGGCAGTGGCTGCCGAGGGTGGACCCATCCTCGTTATTGCCGGAGCAGGGAGTGGTAAAACGCGCACAGTGACCTACAGGGTAGCCCGGCTTATTGAATCGGGGGTTCATCCTGAAGGGATTCTCCTGGTGACCTTTACTAACAAAGCAGCCAGGGAGATGCTCCATCGAGTAGAAATCTTGGTAGGCGGCGAGGTGAAAAGAATATGGGGAGGGACTTTCCACCATATTGGAAACCTGCTTTTGAGGCGTCATGCTCATCTTTTGGGATATGGAAATAATTACCTGATCATAGACCGAGAGGACTCCAAAGATCTTCTGGATGTCTGTCTCACCGATTTGAGCATTGACACTCGGAAAAAAAGATTTCCCAAGGCAGTCATCATTTCGGATATTCTTAGTCTTTCCCTGAGTACCGAAAGAAGAATGGATGAAGTAGTAGAGGAAAAATATCCCTTCTTTGCCTCTTTGACCCCCACCATTGAGAAGGTGGCCGGACACTACCAAGCCCGCAAAAGAAAGCTTAACTTCATGGATTATGACGATTTGCTTTGCAACTGGAAAACTCTACTGGATGAGCACCCGGAAGTTAAAGATTCCTACTGCCATCATTTTGTTCACATCCTGGTGGATGAATACCAGGATACTAACAAAATCCAGGCAGATCTCATTGACATTCTGAGTTCCTATCATCGAAACCTCATGGTGGTGGGGGATGACTCGCAGAGCATTTATTCCTTCCGGGGGGCAGATTTTGCCAATATTATTGATTTTCCCAAAAGATACCTCGATGCCAAAATCTACAAGCTGGAGACAAATTACCGGAGCAGTCCGGAGATTCTCCATCTAACCAACAATATCATATCTAACAACAAAAGGCAGTTTCCCAAGACCCTACGTCCGGTGAAGAAAAACAGATCCTTACCGGCAGTTGTTCCTCTGAGGGATGTTTCTCAGCAGGCTGAGTTTGTGGCCCAGCGAATATTAGAACTCCGAGATGAAGACTATTCGTTGAATGAAATAGCAGTACTGTATCGTTCCCACTACCACTCCCTGGAAATTCAGATGGAACTTACCAGACGAGGGATTCCTTATGTGGTGCGCTCGGGTCTAAGGTTCTTTGAGAGAGCCCATATCAAGGACGTGATAAGCTACCTGAAGGTTGCACTTAATCCGGTGGATGAACTTTCGTGGAAAAGGATTCTTAAACTCCTTCCTGGAGTGGGAAATGCCACGGCTGACAGGATTTGGCAGTATATTGCTTCGGCTCCGCAGCCTCTAAAATCGATTCAATCTGAGAAACTCCCCTCCCTTTTTCCCCGAGGCATTCCTCCTGAATGGAACGAATTCACCTCTACCATTGCTCGGATCAGCGGTCCCAGTCTCAAAAAAGACCCAGGAGAGATGATTCAGAATGTTCTTCAGGGCGGCTACGGAGAATGTCTTCGAAGCAGGTATCCGGATTATGCAGAAAGGACAGAAGATATTTATCAATTGAGCAATTTTGCCAGCCAGTACAGATCCTTGAGAAAATTTCTTAGTGAACTAGCTCTTCTGGGGACCGTGGAATCAGAAGTGGTGGTAGTTGGACGGGAGGAGGATGAAAAAGTAGTCCTGAGTACCGTGCACCAGGCCAAGGGACTGGAATGGTCCGCAGTTATGGTAATATGGCTATCCGAGGGGCGATTTCCTGCGGCCAAGGCCTTAAAATCCCCTGAGAATCTGGAGGAAGAGAGAAGACTTCTATATGTGGCTACCACCCGGGCCAAAGAGGAGCTTTGGCTTTGCTATCCCATCATGGGAGGAAGATGGGCCCAGGCCCTTATTATGAAGCCCTCCCGATTCATCCAGGAATTGGAATCGGAGACCTACGAGGAGTGGATCATAGAAGAAGAGATTTCTCAACTTCTGGAAGCTATGGAAGAAGGAGACTTTGCTCCTTGAGTCTTTCCATATAAGCTATATTTTCCTTAAAAAGATGGGGAATATCAAGATCACAAGGGCATCTCTCTATGCATTCTTTGCGTTTCGAGCAATCCCGAGCTTTTTCTATTGCCTCCTGGGATCGGGCAAAGGCTTCCTTGAGGGGCATACGTTTGACGAAGGTGGGAAAGACCAAAACCATTCTGATAGGAATATTCTTAGAGCAGGGCTGACAGCAGTCACAGCGGTGGCAAAATGTCTTACCGAGATCTTGACGGATTTTAAAATGATGGTATATTTTGTGTGGAACTTGTGGCATTACCGGTGGAAAAATTATTGGAGATGTCACAAGTATACATTTCCAAGGCTACCTAGACGAGCAGAGGTATAGTGTCAGAAGAGAAAGCGAAGGTCTTGATTGTGGAAGACTCTGAAAATGTCCGCAAGAGCTACGTTGATCTTCTGAGTGACGCAGGATACGAGGTTTTGGAGGCTGCGGAGGGGAAGAAAGCCCTCGAAATCATCAAAAATCAAAGGCCGGATCTGATTTTGCTTGATCTGTTGCTACCGGAAGTAAACGGTTTTCAGGTTTTGGCAAAACTGAAGGACCATCAGCAAATGAGGCAGATTCCAGTTTTGGTTCTGTCTGCCCTTGATGGAGAGGCCCAGATTCAGAGGATATTGAAATCCGGAGCAGCAGACTATGTGGTGAAAGGTTCTCATTCACCAGAGGAGTTAATACACAAGATCCAAAGGTTCCTAAGTCCACATCCGTCTGCCCGAGAAGATGGAATTCCATAATACAGACCACTCTCAAGATAGCGTTCGTGTCTTCGTCACAAGTCGTATCTTTGTTTCTTATGCACTTGATACCACTAGCAAAGTATTGATGTGCGAGACAGAAGGAGCTTTGTTCTTACTGGTTTTGAGGCACATTTTTCTGAAGGTGACATTCGGGACATGCTTGCTGTCGAAGACGGGAAGAGGGTTCCTGTGGAGCAAGGGAAAATCGTGCCGAGATACCTCTTGAAGAAAGGAAATTTGGTTCCGGAAGACTCAGATGGAAAAAAAGTCACTAGAGTTTTTGGAAAGGTTATGTAACGCTTTTGGACCAGCAGGCTTTGAAAGAGAGCCCATAAAGATCACTCGGGAATACATCGAGGGCTATGTAGATGAGATAACCTATGACAAGCTTGGCTCCCTGGTCTTCAAAAAAATGGGAAAGTCCAAGAGGCCCGTCGTGCTTCTTCCGGGCCATGTAGATGAAATTGGATTCGTGATCGCCGGCATTAATGAAGATGGATACCTGACTTTTGATACCCTGGGGGGCTGGTTTACTCAGGTCCTTCTGGGGCAAAGAGTCAAGATCAGAACCGAAAAAGGAGAGATCGAGGGAGTAATTGCGACAAAACCACCTCACCTTCTGTCTCATGATGAAAGGAAAAAGGTTCTGACGAGAGACAAGATGTTCATTGACATTGGATGCGCTAACGTCGAGGAAGCACGAGAAATGGGGGTAAGAATCGGCGATCCTGTTAGCCCAGACTCCCGGTTTTCTCTGATAGAAAAGGTTGTCTTTGAGGAAGGGAAAAAGAAAGGAAAGGCAAAACTGGCCATTGGAAAGGCCTTTGATGACAGAATAGGAGTTTTTGTGGCAACAGAAGTTATTAGAATATTATTTGAGGAGAAAATCACTCATCCTAATACTGTTTTAGGAGCGGCGACTACCCAGGAAGAAGTAGGCCTGCGTGGAGCCAGAACCACGGCTTATGTAGCCAAACCCGATGTCTGTATTACTCTGGAGGTTGATATCTCAGGTGACGTTCCAGGAATAAAACCTCACGAGGCACCGGCAAAGATGGGAAAAGGCCCATCCATTCTCACTTTTGATGCTAGTATGATTCCCAACCAACCTCTGAAAGAAACCGTTATTGCCGTAGCTGAGAAGAACAAAATACCCTATCAGCTTTCCAAGGCTTCCGGGGGCGGCACAGACGCTGGAGCTATACACATCCACGGAGTTGGCTGTCCCAGCTTGGTGGTGGGGATTCCCACCAGGCACATTCACTCCCACGTAGGGATTCTCAGTCTTGAAGACGTGGAGAATTGTATCAAACTAATTATAGAAGTGGTTAAAACACTGGATGAAAAGACGGTAGATGGATTTACCAGTGGGTGAATGATCTAAACACGAGGAACTGTATATCTCGTCTCCCAGCAGGGTTGGTACCATCAGGTTACCTTTGATCCAAGTCGAATGTCTCTTTGCGGGGTAATGAGAAGTACTCTATTGTGCTCTTTGTCCTCGGCAGCCAGGAGCATCCCTTCACTTTTTATTCCTCTAATGACAGCCGGTTGCAGATTCGTAAACACAATGCACAACTTGTCCTCCAGTTCTTCCTTTTCGTAATAGGGTTTTAGGCCGGCCACCAAGGATCTTTCTTCCTTGCCCAAATCTACCCTCAGGAGATAGAGCTTGTCCGCTTGAGGGTGATCCTTAACCTCCATGATTCGTGCCACCCTGAGATCTAGTTTTTGCCATTCTGCGAAGGCTACTTCCTTCTCGTTTGACATTGTTGTCCTCTCCTTTGAGTTAGTCTTGAACACTCTAATTTCTGTAGTCCATGGCTTTTCTTTGTTGCCCCCAATCGTCCCTCCTATTATCCATACTACCCTTTAGCTATCAGAGGTTTCCAGGTTCTGTGCCGCTAAACACCGTGCAGTCTATATAAGCGATTGATTATTTATTTTGGCCACACGAGATCTATTCAAATCTGCATACTTCCAAATA
>CAYYHL010000043.1:0-11276 GCA_964471775.1 uncultured Clostridia bacterium | reverse complement strand
GGGCATCGTAAACAGCCATATCCCCATGGGGATGGTATTTACCCAGCACCTCTCCTACCAGACGGGCTGCCTTTCGGTAGGGCCTGTTGGGATAAAGGCCCAATCCCTGCATGGCATAGAGAATCCTGCGTTGTACTGGTTTGAGCCCGTCCCTCGCGTCGGGCAGGGCTCTGCCCACAATAACACTCATGGCATAGCTCAGATAGGAGGCTCTCATTTCCTCCTCTAAGTAAAGGGAATCTATTCTGCTTTCTTTTTCCATGAGAAATATCCTCTTTCCTTATGAGATTTTGCTGTTTTGCTGAGTTGGGATAGGCTAAAGATGAACTTCAGACTCACCGGCTTATATATCGAGGTTAGCTACTTCCAGGGCGTGCTCCTCGATGAATTCTCTGCGGGGTTCAACCTCTTGCCCCATAAGGGTAGTAAGCAGCTCGTCCGCCTGCACGGCGTCCTCGATAAACACCTTGTAGATGGTGCGCGTATCCGGGTTCATGGTAGCTTGCCATAACTGATCCGGATTCATCTCTCCCAGACCTTTGTAGCGCTGAATCTCCAACTTCTTGGACCCTGCCTTTTTCCTCAGGGTATTGAGCTCCCGGTCAGCGTAAAGGAAATGATCCTTCTTTCCGTCCTTTACCCTGTACAGGGGAGGCTGGGCTATATAGACATGGCCCTCGCGGATAAGATCCTGCATATACCGGTAGAAAAAGGTGAGAAGGAGGGTTCTAATATGAGCTCCGTCCACATCGGCATCACTCATAAGAATAACTTTATTGTATCTGAGCCTGGAGAGGTCAAACTCATCCTTAATTCCCGTTCCGATAGCGGTAATCATTGATCTTATTTCCTCGTTATTGAGGATCTTTACCAGATAGGTCTTTTCCACATTGAGAATCTTACCTCTCAAGGGCAGTATCGCCTGGAAACGTCTATCCCTTCCCTGTTTGGCAGAGCCCCCGGCCGAGTCTCCCTCCACAATGAAGAGTTCGCATTCCTCTGGATTTTCTTCCGAACAGGCAGCCAGTTTGCCGGGTAGAGCTCCTCCTCCAAAGCTTTCCTTCTTGCGAGTAATCTCTCTGGCTCTTTGGGCTGCTTGTCTCACCCGAGAAGCAGAGATTGTCTTTTGAACTACCAATTTGGCTATTGACGGATTCTCTTCCAGGAATCGGGAGAGGTCCTCATAAACGATAGATTCTACAATTCCTTTGGCTTCACTATTTCCCAATCGGGTCTTCATTTGACCTTCAAATTGAGGATCGGGAAATTTCATGTTGATGATGGCGGTTAGCCCATCTCTCACATCTTCTCCTAACAAATTAGGGGATTTACTCTGTTCCTTTCTCATATAATCATTAATAACTCTGGTTAGAGCTGACTTGAATCCAGATAGGTGGGTGCCCCCTTCTTCGGTATTAATATCGTTAACAAAGGCAAATATGTCCTGGATAAAGCTTTGATTATATTGAATGGCTACCTCCAGACTCACTCGGTCCCGCTCTCCCTTAAAGTAAATGGGTTCATCAAAGAGAACTTCCCTGTTCTGGTTAAGATGCTTTACAAAAGCTCTGATTCCTCCCTCATATCTGAAGACTTTCTTCTTATCTGTGCGCAGGTCCTGCACCTCTATTCTGAGTTCTTGATTGAGGAAGGCTAACTCGCGCAGACGCCGGGTAACTCTTTCCCAATCAAACTCAATTGACTCAAAGATTTCTCTATCAGGTTTGAAAGTAATCTCCGTTCCCTGCTCACCCGCGGGGCTCTGGCCAACACATTCCACGGGACTAATCGGCTTGCCTTTTCGGTAGCACTGGCGCCACACTTTGCCATCTCTTCTCACCTTGGCCTCTAGGTGCTCGGAGAGGGCGTTAACTACAGAAATCCCCACCCCATGGAGTCCTCCGGCCACTCTGTAAATTTTATCATCAAATTTTCCTCCTGCATGCAAACTCGTCATAACCAGCTCCAGGGCTGATTTCTTGTAAATGGGGTGTGCGTCCACAGGAATGCCTCTTCCATCATCAGTAACCGAGATGCTACTGTCAGGATGAATAATTACTTTCACATTCTGACAATGACCGGCTAATACTTCGTCAATAGAGTTATCTACGACTTCATTGACCAGATGGTGTAGGCCACGGGGACCGGTGCTCCCCACATACATACTTGGTCTGCGACGCACTGCTTCTATGTCCTTGAGCAGTTTGATGTCCTCAGCACCGTATTTTTCTTCCATTTCTACCTCTTCTCGAAGTTTCCTATTCTTCTATACTTTTCGTACCTTGTCTTTATGAGCTCTTCAGGAGGCATGTCTGTAAGTTCATCCAGGTTCTTTATGATGCTTTCCTTTATATTTGCGGCTGTCTTTTCGGGATCCCGATGGGCTCCTCCCCTGGGTTCAGGGATTATTCCATCTATTAGACCTATCTTTAGTAGGTCCTGGGCAGTCAGTTTCAGGGTCTCAGCCGCTTCTTCCACTTTCTCTTGACTCTTCCACAGAATAGCGGCACATCCTTCCGGAGAAATCACCGAATAAATAGCATTCTCCAGCAGGAGAGTTCGGTCTCCTAGACCAATACCCAGAGCTCCCCCACTCCCCCCCTCTCCTACAATAATTACCAGAATGGGAACCTTTAGCTGTGACATAACTTCTAGATTGGCGGCGATGGCCTGAGCTTGCCCTCTTTCTTCGGCTTCGATTCCCGGATAGGCCCCTGGGGTGTCTATCAAACTGAGGAAGGGTCTATAGAATTTGTCCGCCAGCTTCATTAATCTCCGAGCTTTCCTGTATCCTTCTGGATGAGCCATACCAAAATTACGGAAAAGGTTTTCCTTCACCGACTCTCCCTTCTGGTGTCCTGCAAATACTATTTTTCTTTCCTCAATCCTGGCCAAGCCCCCTATGACCGCCTGATCATCAGAATAGACCCTGTCTCCATGGAGAAGAAGAAATTCGTCAAACATTAATTCAACCAAAGTCAGGCACTTTGGCCGGTTGGGATGGCGGGCGAGCTGCACTTTTTGCCACGGAGTAAGATGATTAAAGGTATCATCCTGGAGTTTGGTGAGCCGGGACTCAAGACCTCGAATCTCTTCTTCAAAGTCAATTCCTTCCCTGCGTGCTAATCCCTGCAGCTCCTCAATTTTTCGTTCAAGTTCCCTAATAGGTTTTTCAAAATCCAGGCTGTATTTTTCCATCTTTAGAATTTTCCAAAATAGTTTATTCGAAAAACCCTGTTTGGGGAAGGATCAAATCTTTGAGTTATATCCCTAAAGTCAAGCTCCAGGATGATCGACGGACTAGCATACCACGCGATCCCAAGGTTAAGTTCTCCTCCAGCTTTTCGGAAGTCCTCCTCACCCTCATAGTCTTCCAGAAAGTCGGCGTGTTTGACCTCGTCATGAAAGATGTTGTTATATTCCAGTTTTACCACCAGGCTGGAGGTGAACCGCTCTTCTACTCCCACAAAGAACGATACGCTGTCCTTCTGAGGAGCGGCTTCCAAGGAGTGATTGACACCCCCCACCACATAGATTCCCCGGGGGATTTCCTTCCCCATAACCAGGAAAAATCCCTTAGAATTTGTTTCGTAGAACTCATACTGCTTTTCCACCGAATAGCTTCCGGAGTTGACCTGAACATTATCTTGCTTGCTGTAGTGCAGGCCATACCCTTGGCCTTCATAGCCCAGGGTAAGGGAAAAAGGCAAATCTTTGCCCTCCTGGCTGATGAGGTATCTCAACGAAAGACCTGGCCGGGGATTCCCGCTTATTTCTCCATCTCCCACCACTCCCCTCGCTCCATAGGAAAGTCCCATGCTGAGTCTCTCTGTCAATCCTACCCTTCCCTTCACCAGAAGTCCCCCCTCCCGGTAAAATCGGAAGGTTACCTGGGTCTGGTACCTGTCCAGGATCCTGGGCGTAGGAATGTCAACTAGATCGGGACTGATCTCGCCTCGGGCCAAAGAGGCAAAGGCTAAAAGATACAACATGATTCCTATTCCTACTTCCTTCTTCATACTGTGCTCCTTCTTTCCTTACTCTACTACCTCTGAAACAAAGACCAGGTCTATCTTTCTTTTTTCTAAATGAGAGGCTATCTCTTTTATGGCCCGCGCAGTAGTCAGGGTGGCGTGACAGAGTGCCACTGATCCTCTTCCACCTTTGAGAGACTCCAGGTGGCTGTAGAATCTCTCCTTAATATATTCTATTTCTTGGTGATTGTCCAGGAAGCAATCATTCCGAGCCGATTTCACTCCCAGCCCCCTCGCTAAAGAAAATGCCACAGAATCGTGCGCAGTTCTACTGTCCACGAAGTACAAATTTTCCCTCTTTACTACCTCCAGAATAGCTCGCATTGGCTGCTCTTGTGTAGTAATCAAGGAACCCATGTGGTTGTTGAGACCTCTGGCATGAGGGACATCTTTGATGGCTTCCCTCACCAACTTCTTTATCTTCGTCTCCGGCATCCCGTCCAGAACTATCCACCGATAGCCCTCTTTGAATTCTCCCTGGGGCTGCATGGGAAGATGGACAAAGATCTCCTGCTTTTCTTTGTGAGCCTTCTCTGCCACCAGATTTGCGTATGGAGTGCCGGGAATAATAGATATGGTCAAGGGTACACTGAGTTCATCCAGGAAAGCTTCCACCACCGGACCATTGGAGTAGCCAAAGTCATCAATCAGAAGGGCTACCTTTTTCTTTTTGAGGATGAATTCTAAGGTATGGGTGATTTTCTTTTCCCATCCGAGCCTCATCAGAACCTCATACCTATTCTTAAGGTTCCGGGTTTTGATCTTATGAACCTTTAGTCCCCGTTGAGAAAACATTTGCCTGAGCCTCTGGGGGAGTCTATCCAGAGAGATGTTAAATGGTATCTCCAGGATCTTTTGTCCTTGCGGCACGGAGAAGAGAAAGCCCACCCTTCTGGTCTCCTCTTCCAGAATGGGGAATGCCAATTCTCTTATTCCTGCCCCTATTTTCGCATCTATCCGCTTCCATCTTGCTAGATACTCGCCGGTTTGAGATTGAATCCAGAGACCCACTCCTATCCCCAGCAGCACGCAAAGCAGCAATGAATAGAGAACAAGACGAGACTTTTTCATTACCTTGCCTTCAAAACTTCCCATGCTCGAAGAAGCTGAAGGTCGTTAAGAAAGTCATTTTCTTTATTCTTGTCCTCTTCCCGCAGGAGTCTTCTCACCAGTTCCTCATCCGCGTCGATTCCCTCTTGATTTAGTTTCTGTATGAGAGGCCTTAAGTTTTCTCTTTCCCAATGGGGACGGTCTTGCAGGAAACTCTCGATGGTATTGGACTCCTGCAGGCCCACCAGAGCCTCGTTTTGCTTTTCCGTAGGCTGGAAAGCTTCAACGGTTATGTCCGGCACAATTCCTGTCTCCTTAATAGTTTCTCCTGAAGGAAGATAGTATCTAGCTATGGTCATAGTGACAGCTCCTCCGTTGGGCAAGGGGAATGTCTCCTGCACCGTTCCTTTGCCAAAGCTATCAGTTCCTACGAGAAGTCCCCTTCCGTGATCCTTAATTGCTCCAGCAACGATTTCCGAGGCGCTAGCACTTCCTTCGTTGATGAGCACAGCCAGAGGTATGTCGGGCAGTGCCTCCCCGGCTTGGGCGTGATATGCCTTCGGCCCCGTAGGATCTCTTCCTTCAACGGAAACTATTTTCCCGGAATTCAAGAACTCATCAGTTACTTCGACAGCTTGAGTGAGAAGGCCGCCTCCGTTGTCCCTTAAGTCAAGAATGAGGGCGACAACCTTCTCCTGTCTGAATTCGTGAAGAGCTTCCTTCACATTCTTGGCCGTGTTCCCGCTCTGGAAATCTACAATATGAAGGTAACCAACCTCTTCATCCAGCTTCTCCTTCTTGATAGTGAATTCCCTGATTATGGCCCGGGTGAGTGTGAATTCTAAAGGCTTCTCTTCTCTTTGAATGGTAAGCTTCACCCGGGTTCCCACCTTACCTCTTAGTCTGTCAGCTACTTCCTCCAGACTAGTCTCTCTAGTGGACCTGCCATCCACAGCGCTAATCTGATCCCCTGCTTTAAGACCGGCTTTCTTAGCCGGAGTCCCCTCCAGGACATGGAGGATGGTAGGAAAAGCGTCTCTAGTGGCAATCCTGACTCCCAGCCCTCCCAGTCGTCCTTGTTGTATCATCTCTCGTCTCTCATGCTCGGCAGAGTCAATCCAGGAGGAGTAGGGGTCACCCAGGGATTCGACCATTCCTTTAACTGCTCCTTCCACTAGCTTGGAAGGGTCTACTTTTTCTATATACCGCGTCTGGATAATTTCATACGTCTCTAACAGAGGCTGAAGGGGCATAAGAAGTCCTTCCGGCGTCTGAGCTCCCACCAGGAGAAACCCTCCTATAATCAGGCCTAGAGCTGCCCCTATGGCCAACCATCTCTTTTTGTTCAAAACTATCCCTCCTTAATCAACTACCTTGCCTATTTCTCTGGATTGAGTATTCTCCAAATTTGTGCCGGCATCCTACTGTTTGCTGTCTCCCAGACAGGTTTTTTTCTTCGCATGAAGAGTTAGGTTAAGTCTTATTCAAATACAGCTTCCTGGCTAATTCTTGAGAGTTCTCCAGGGTCTCTCTTACTTCTCTGCTGGATAGTCCCGCGCCCACAAGGATTTCTCGCGCCCGCTCTGATGCGATGAGATCTTCCACCGCATGAGCGTCAGTATTCAAAACCAGTTTTGCCCCAAGGCGCGTAGCCAACCTGGCCACGTAGCCATTAGTCAGACAATGTCCGGATCGGGCCGATATCTCTAGAAGTATTCTTCGTTCCCCCGCTATCTTCACCTCCTCTTCTGAGATGATACCGGGGTGAGCTAGAATGTCGATATCGGCATTCAGCGCTGCCCTATTGGTTCCCCGAGGAACGGGTTCAACTATAGTTTCGCCGTGAACCAGTACCAGGATAGCTCCTTTTTCTCTCGCTCTAGAGGCAAGTTCGGGAATGAGGGGAGGAGGGACATGGGTGAGTTCAGCTCCAGGGATGATCTGAATTCCTTTCTCCAGATGGTTGGTCCTCTCACAAAACTCAGCTATCCGAGGAACGACCAAATCTAGATTAGATAGGTCGACGTGGTCGGTGATCCCTAAAACCTTGTATCCACTATACTTTGCTCTCTGTACTAATTCTGCCGGACAGAGATCTCCATCGCTGAGGAGACTATGGGTATGTAGATCGATCAAGTCCGTCCACCCTCCTGTAATCTAGGACTATGCTAGCATATCTCATCCTTTCTGTAAAGCTACCCGGCGAAGATACCCACAGACGTAAGTAGCTGTATGGAGGCTATTCCATAGTCGCATATCTCTGTGACCCTCTGTGTTGGCCTATTAGCGGAAATATCTCTCTAATCCCTTAACCATGGTTATTAACAGAGTTATCCACATTATCCACAGGGAGGAGAGATCAGAATTTTGAATTGGATAGGACACCTTCTTCTCTGGGAGCCTCACACTATCGACGCTTAAGAGGCTTTGAAGTGCAGATATGTCTAAAAATTGAGATTGGGCAGAGCATCCAGGGAAGGAGGGGAAATCAGCCCTGCTCGCAGCTTGGGATAGGCACAGGCAGCCACCATGGCGGCGTTATCTGTACACAGAGAAGGCGGAGGAAAGAATACCTTCAGGCCTTTTGGCTTTTCCTTTTCGAGAAACGAGCGAAGAAAAAGGTTGGAGCTTACGCCTCCGCCTAGTACTATCCTGTTCACTTTCCTTAGGGAGGCTGCTTTGAAGACTCTCTCTGTTAGAACTTCGGCCACCTTTGCCTGGAAACTTGCGGCAAGATCGGCAGTAGGAATAGAAGCTCCCTTTTTTTCTAGGTTCATAACATAGTAAAGAACGGCTGTTTTAATGCCACTGAAGCTAAAGTCAAAGGTGTCTTCTTTGAAATGAACGGAGGGAAGAGGCACGGAGTGTGAGTCACCTTCTCTGGCTGCTTTCTCAATGAGAGGCCCCCCGGGGTATCCTAAATTGAGAATTCTGGCTACTTTGTCAAAAGCTTCACCAACGGCGTCATCTCTGGTGCTGCCCAATAGCTGGTAGTTTCGCTCTCCAGAAAGGTGAACCAGCTCCGTGTGTCCTCCAGAAATTACGAGCCCCACCAAAGGAGGACGAAGATGAGGGTAGGTAAGAAAATTAGCGTAGAGATGAGCTTCAAGATGATTAATTCCCACCAGGGGAACTCGCAAAGCATAGGACATTCCTTTGGCCACTGTAAGTCCGACCAGGAGAGAACCCAGGAGCCCAGGTCCGAAAGTCACGGCAATACAATCCAGATCTTCTACCCTTATCTTCGCCTCTATTAAGGCTCGTTCTATGATGGGAATGATTTTTTCCAGATGGCTCCTGGAGGCTAGTTCGGGTACGATACCACCAAATTGGCGATGCAGCTCAATCTGGGAGCTGACTACATTGGAGAGAATCCTCTTTCCGTCCTCTACTACTGCAGCAGCTGTCTCGTCGCAAGATGTCTCTATACCTAGGATTACCACTTAGTTCTCCTTTCCCACCACCGGTTTTCCCCTTGGGCCAGGTTCTGTTTTTCGTCCCCCAAGGTTTTGGCCCACAGGGAGAATTACTCTCTTAATTTCTTGATAATTGAGGAACAAGCCTCATAGTAGATGCCAACATCAACAGAAAATGATATATATTGAACCCCGGCTTTTTCCCATCTTTTGGCCTCTTCGCAGGTCTCTACAAAGGTTCCGATCCATGCTCCTGTTCCTCTTGCAGTACCTACGGCCTCCTCCATTTTCTTGACCACCACAGGATGATTCACCTTGCCCGGAAATCCACAGGATTGAGACAAATCGTAAGGACCCAGGAAGACTATATCTATTCCGGGCACCCCAAGAATTTCTCCCAAGTTCTTTATTCCCTCAACTCCCTCTACGTGAATAATGACCACTATCTCCCTGTTTGCCTTTGGAATGTACTCATCTGAAGGTAGGGAAGAATAATCTGCCGCCCGAACAAAACGACAGAGGCCGCGCTCACCCTTGGGATGATATTTTGCTGCTCTTGTAGCTTTCTCTGCTTCTTTCCTGTCCGAGATATGAGGAACCTCTATGCCTTGCGCTCCTATGTCAAGAGCTCGGAGAATATGCGTGGGGCTGTTTTCCAGGACCCTGATTACGGGAGTTATGCCGCCCAGCTCAGCAGCACGAACAAGGTTTTGAGCACTTTCGACGGAATGTGGGCCATGCTCAAGGTCGATTATTACAAAATCAAATCCGCTGTGGGCTGCAATCTCTATGGTCG
This sequence comes from uncultured Clostridia bacterium, assembly GCA_964471775.1. GTDB lineage: Bacteria > Aerophobota > Aerophobia > Aerophobales > AE-B3A > SOJT01. The sequence continues at coordinate 1,980 of CAYYHL010000043.1, read as the reverse complement.
CAGGATCCGTAATCTTAACAAAGGGTCCGCATACGACCTTACCTTCTTCCAGTCTTTGTTTCATTCTGTTTTTTTTCATTACCACTCCTTTCCTGCATTCTCATCTCTGGCTCAACCATTCGTCTGCCGAGATTGATTTCTCAAAACCCTTCCAGGAAGAGCATCTGCAGGTTCTCCTCCTTTAACAACTATTACTCCAGAGACCAAGACGTACTCTATACCTTCAGGGTACTCACAGGGATTCTCATAAGTAGATTTATCCATGATACCAGCCGGGTCAAAGATAGCAAGATCAGCATAGTTTCCTTCTCTTATCTGGCCTACATTTCTCAATCCCAGTCTTTTGGCCGGCAAAAAAGTCATTTTGTGGATTGCCTGTTCCATAGTCAAGATCTTTTCTTCTCTTACATATTTCCCGAGAACTCTGGGGAAAGTTCCATAGAGTCTCGGGTGAGGTTTCCCTTTGCCAGGAATGCCATCCGTTCCTATCATGGTAGTCGGCTCTTTCAGTATCCGGCGTACGTTCTCTTCCGAACCCTCAAACACAACCATCATCACCGAACCTTTTTCTTCTCTTAGTAGATCAAACACGACATCGACAGGGTCTTTTCCTCTTATCTTGGCAATCTCGCGAATACTCTTTCCTTCGAGAATCTTGTTCTTTTCAGTGTTGACCGAGCTTATCAGGATGCTGTCCCAGTCGTTGGCTTCTGCGAGATTAGCCCATCCTGGAAGGTTTTGGCGGAGCTCATGTTTTATTCTTCTCCGCTCGTGTGAATTCATTAACCTTCTAAGCAAGGCTTCAAGTCCTCCTGCCAGCGTCCATTGCGGCAGGAGTGCAGTTAATGTAGTGCTTCCTGCAGTGTAGGGATACTGATCCCAGGTAATATCACTTCCTTCCCTTTTGGCTGCGTAAATGAGATGTAGAGCCTCCTCAATCTTAGGCCAGTTATTCTTGCCGGAAACCTTAAAATGTGAAATATGGACAGAGATCTTTGTTCTTTTGCCAATTTCTATGGCCTCCTTCAGTGATTCGATCAGCTTATGAGACTCATTCCTTATGTGAGATGCATAAAGACCGCCATATTCTGCCACCACTTTGCAGAGTTCTACGAGCTCGTCGGTATCCGCATAGCATCCAGGAGGATACAGAAGTCCTGTAGATAATCCTATCGCTCCCTCATCCATACTCTGAGCAGTTAATGTTTTCATTTTTTGCAGCTCTTCTTCGGTTGGGTTTCGTGCGTCAAACCCCATGACGGCTATTCTTATTGCTCCATGAGCTGCGTAGGAAGCTACATTTACTGGAATTTTTCTTTTCTCAAGTTCGCTGAAATACTGTTCCAGGTCCGACCAACTCCATTCTATCTCAGAGCTTCCCAATAATGAAGTTATATATTCTTTTTGGAGATGCCGGGTATCTTTATTTACTGGAGCCACAGACAGGCCACAGTTACCTACAACTTCTGTGGTTATCCCTTGCATTATTTCAGGTCTTTCCGAGGACTGTCGCATCAATTCAAGATCTGCATGGCTATGAAGATCTATGAACCCTGGAGAAACAACCAGGCCCCCCGCGTCAATTGTTTCTTTGGCGCAGTCATGCTCTAGGCTACCAATATTCTCGATTATTCCATTTCTTATCCCTATATCTGCTGCATAACCTGCTTTTCCTGTTCCATCAATTATGAACCCATTCTTGATTATTAGGTCTTGCACTTCTGTCTCCTTCTACTAAAAACTCATTCCTTCTACAGAATCTGAGTGACATGCGACTATTCTGGGTGAGCGAGAGAAAATAAACACAAGAGAATCACACTATGAGGTGGGAAGGCGTGAAATATGTTGTGCCTGCGGCTCCAACGTCTCACAAATCGCAGTAAGCAGAGCCTACCGACTGACTTTCCTTTCCTTGACTCTATTTGCCAGATTGAATTCATCACTGTAGGCGAATAAGGCGGGGAATCCTCCTGTATGAAG
>CAYYHL010000042.1:0-11308 GCA_964471775.1 uncultured Clostridia bacterium | reverse complement strand
CAAATCCTTACCTGTAGCCGTTATTCCCAGGACTCTCCCTCCATCGGTGAGTAGCCGATCCCCTTCTTTCCTCACTCCGGCACAAAAAGGGAATATCCCTTTTACTCCAGCCAGATTCTGCAACCCCTTGATCTGTTTGCCTGTCTCATATTTGTCTGGATAGCCGCCAGAAGCGAGGACCACACAAACAGCTGCACGAGAGAACCAGTCAAGATTTATCCGATCGAGAGTCCCTCCTCGGACAGCGAACAAAACCTCTAGCAGGTCATTTTTTAGGCGAGGGAAGGTCACCTGGGTCTCCGGGTCCCCAAATCGGACATTAAATTCCAAAACTTTTGGCTGCTCATCTTCGATCATCAGCCCGACATAGAGCACTCCCCGATAGGTTCTCTTTTCCTTCTCCATCCCGTTTAAGGTGGGAAGTACTATTCTTCGCATAATCTTCCTGTGCAGAGATGGATGAATGGGAGCAGGAGAGTAAGCTCCCATGCCTCCTGTATTTGGGCCTGTGTCACCATCGTAGATGGCTTTATGATCCTGAGATGAAACCAGAGGCTTAACGCTCTTCCCATCAGTGATAGCGAAAAAAGAGATTTCTTTACCCGAAAGCCTATCTTCTATCACCACACTCTTACCAGAATCCCCAAAGGCTCTTTTCTCCATGATTAATTTCACCGCATCCACAGCTTCCTGTTTGCTGCTGGTTACCAGGGCTCCCTTGCCACCTGCCAGTCCGTCAGCTTTCACCACCACTGGTTTCTCTTTTTTTTCTATGTACTCTACCGCTTTTTCTGAATCAGAAAAGACCTGGAAGTCGGCAGTGGGAATACCGTATTTTTTCATAAACCTTTTGGCGAATACTTTGCTTCCCTCTAGACAGGCAGCCTTCTTACAAGGGCCAAAGACAAACAGGCCTCTTTTCTCGAAATAATCCACTACTCCATTGACCAGGGGCACCTCTGGTCCCACAATAGTGAAGTCAATCCTTTCTTTACGGACGAAGTCGGCCAGGGAGGAAAAATTCCTCTCGTAGTCTAGAGAAATGCACTCCGCTAGCCTCGCTATACCCGCGTTTCCAGGAACAGCGTAGAGTTTTTCCAAACTACGGCTCTGGCATAATTTCCAGCACAAAGCGTGTTCTCTTCCTCCGCTTCCTATTACCAAAACCTTCATTCCTTACTCCTTGAAGAAAAGTAAACTAAAGACCAGGATATTCTAGTTCACCAATCTGAGGAAAAGATTCGGTATAGAACTTGATCCATGCTTCCGGAAAAGCTTTAATATAAAACATAATCCAGTACTCTCTCTCAGGATAGACCTTCATAGACAGTTGGGTGGCGAGACAGTGTAGATCTCGCCATAAAGAGAATTTTTCTTCCCGAATTTCCTCATTCTCTAAATCATACCTGTAATATCCAGAAAGTCTCCACCTATCTCCCAATCTCACCTGCCCCTGAGTGATAAAATCCAACGTCCCTTCCTCAATATCTTTTGTTGCTCCCAGGCTCAGATTCCAACTCTTACTCTTCAGGCCTACTGTACCTTTTATTACTTTGTATTCCGCCTCATAGGGATGATAAAGAAGGTAAAGGTCGATATAGCTAAGAGGGCGCAGGGGCGGGGTGAAGCGAAATTTTCCTTCGATAGGAGAAAATTCCTCCTCCTTCAGGTAGTACCAACAACTTATATTAGCACTGGCGCCTCCATACTTTTCATGATGAAGAGAATTCTCAAGTTTAATTTTTATCAAACCTTCCGGATACTTATTCTCCTTCTCCTCGATTATCTCTCTCACCCATCCGGGATAACCCTCGTTGTCTCCAGCTCCTGAAGAGTGGTAGTATTGCAGCATAGGCCGAAACTTGTGACTGAGCCTTCCCAGATGGGTCTGGAAGCTCGTAGTGAGCTCCAGTTCCTGATAGGGTATTCCCCGAGTCTTTCCATCGTTCCCCCACCGATAGGAGAAGAAATGATATCCTAATTTGGGTCTTACTTGAAAATACCTAAAGGCTGTGAAAGGATAGGAAACATCTGAGGCTACGTCACTCCGTAAGAAATTCTCTTTCTCTCTTCCGAAATTGGTAACTTCTGCTGCCTGTTGTATATAAACAGGTGTTTTTCCTATTCTGTGAGGTGAATGATAAAAACTAATCTGGGGAAGGCGCTCGACAAAATCATCAGGAAAAGGATTAGACTTAGCTTCAACCAAGAAACGAAGACTATAGTTTGAGCCACGCTTGTCCAAAGTCACAAAGGAAGTCCCATACGCCTCATCAAAATAGTCCTGAGAAAATGTCTCATCACTGAGTCGGTCAAGACGTAATTTGAGATTGACGGATTCAGAGAGAGCCTGGTAATGCTGTAGTTTTGCTCTCCATCTGAGCTGGGAAGTATCCTTTTCCCTGACCCGGTAACTCTCAATGTTTCCCCTCCCGCCCTTGAGATGGTAGGAAACATCCAGCCCCTCTGCCCACCCCCTCTTCTGCATGTAATCGAGGTGAAAGGTAGTCTGAAAGTCGGACGAGGCATAGAAATAGTAGCCCGTCTTGGCGTACCAGCCGGCAAAGTCGCTGTATCCCACTGAGGGAAACAAGATTTGATTCTCTTCCCTGAAGCGCCTTATAACGAAGGGGGTCCAGTAGAAAGGAATATTCCCCAGATAAAAGGTCACACTTCTCATGATAATCTCTTCCTCGGGGTATATTTTGACCTGCTGGGCCTTAACATGATAGTGACGATGGATAAGCTCACAGCTAGTAAAAGAAGCACCTTTAAGTTCTACAAGCCCTGGGTGAAGATAAACCTTCTCTGCCTTATAGAAAAGAGGTCCTTCACTTCCTTCCGGTGAGAAAATCACCCCTTCTTCGCTCTCCAAATTGTATTCAAAACTGCGAGCCTTCACTTCTCGCTTCTCCATCTTAAGACTCACATCCCCCTCAGCCACAACATCGAGACTTTCCAAATTCAATTGTATGTTTTCGGCCTTAATCTGCATGTCTTTGTATTCGAGAACCGCCTCTCCCCAACCAATCACGGAAGAAGGAGACGTAACCGAGCGAAAGTGATTTGCCTGAAGGTTGAGACGGGGAGTCTCGGATAAGGCAAAACAAGGCAGGGCCAGGAATAAGATAATCATCACTATTCCCGGGGAAAGGCGGGGAAAAGCTTTTCTGACCACCTCACAGCTTGAAATTTTCGCCCAGAAATATCCTCCTGGCCTCCTCATTTTGGGTGAGTTCATCTCTTTTCCCGGCGATGAGAATCTCGCCCTGATGCATAATATAGGAAAAATCAGTAATCTCGAGAGTTTCCCTCACATTATGATCGGTAACAAGGATTCCTATGCCTTTGTTTTTCAAATCAAAGATTATGGTTTGCAAGTCGGAGACAGTTATGGGATCTATCCCGGCAAAGGGTTCATCAAGCAACATAAAAGAGGGACTGGTAGCCAGAGCCCTGGCTATCTCCACTCTCCGCCTTTCTCCTCCCGAGAGAAGATAAGCCTTTTGATCCTTTAAATGAGTAACTCCCAGCTCTGAGAGAAGCAGTTTGGCCTTCTCTTCCTGTTCTCCCACGGAGAGATCCAGGGTCTCCAGGACTGCCAGGAGATTCTCTTTGACGACGAGTCTCTGGAAGACCGATGGGTTCTGGGGGAGATAAGCGATGCCCTTTCTTGCTCTCTTGTAAGTAGGCAAATGCGTGATTTCCTCATCTCCAAGGAAAATCCTTCCCTGAGTAGGTTTGACCAGGCCCGCCATCATATGAAAGGTGGTAGTTTTGCCAGCTCCATTGGGTCCCAAAAGACCCACCACCTCTCCCTGTTTCACCTCGAGGGAGAGTCTATCTACGACCGGGGACCTTTGGTATTCCTTAGTCAGATTTTCCACTCGAAGAATCAACCTGCACCTCTTCCAAGAAATAAGTCGCTCTTACCGGGGATCCTGTTGCTTCCATTCTTTTCTCTTCCCTCCACAGGACTATTTTGTCCGCCACGAGAGTATTGCCAAATTCGTCTTCATATTGAGCGTTGCCCTCCATGACGATTTTATCATCCTCAGCCGTGTAGGTAGCCAGTTCACTGGAAGTCTTCGTTTTTGCCTCCTTTTCCGTTATCCTTACTTTGCCCCTGGCCACAAGTCTTATCAGCGTGTTCTCCTCTGTTATATATACTGATACCTCCTCGCCTTCCACTACCACCTCTTTCCAGTCGAGCATCACCTCGCCGCTGTAGACAAAAATCCTGTTGACATAATCTACTTTCTGATGCCGGGATGTAACCACCAGCTGCTCTTTGGGCTCTTGGCCGAATGCCCATCCGGAGAACAAAATCATCAAAACAGCAGCGCCTCCCATCCAGCTAACAGTCCTCCTCATTATCTCTCTCCTTCATCTCGATTTCACAGGCAAATTTCCCAGGACCTCTTCCGACAGAACATCCACTTCAGATCCTCAGCCTGGTAACCACTTCTCTCTTAATCTCTATCTGACCTAACTCAGGATCGGCTATCAAGCCCCAACCCTCTGTTATAAGATCTCTTCTTTCAAAGAGAACCCTCTCCTCTGTAAACAGCTTTTTCTCCGAAGCTATCCATTCCAGATTGGAAGTGAAGAGTTCGGCTTCATTAACATAGGAAATAAGTTTAACTTTCCCTTCAAAAAGGAGATTAGAAGTACGAATGTCCACCACCACCTTGCCTGCTTCGCCCCCTGAAGCAAGTTTGCCTTCCTCGAGAAGCTTAACTTTAACACGGGTGAGAATCATCCGGTTGACAAATTGCCTTCCAGAATCAGCCTGAAGCTCCCAGCTTTTCCTTCCTTCCTCGTCCCATCCCACTAAATTTACCCCCTGCGCTTCCAAAAGCAGAGGTTCCTCTTTTTCTTTTGCTGAAGGCTCTCTCTTCTTCTCCTCGCAGCCTGATAAGAGGAAAAGAACAGCGAACATGAGGATCGCCAGAAAAAATGTTCTCCCTTTACCCATTTCCCAGAAGGCCTCTTCTTTCCTCTTTTTCAGCTTCTTTTCTTCAGCAGTTCTCCTTGCCTTAATCTGTGTATGGTCCTCCATTTCTTTCTCACCACACCAGGGAACTCCCCATGGATGTGAAAGTAGCTTTTCAAGAAATCAATGGTTCTTGGATCAGAAGGATAGCCAGAACCCAGAGCTCCATATTTTTTCTCCAAAAGATGCACTCTTCTATCCCTTTCTACCTTGGCCAAAATGGAGGCTGCTCCCACAATAGGATAGCTTCTGTCGGCACGGTTTTCTACCACCAGTTCCACCCTTGTCTTAGAAAAAAGGAGTGAGCTTATTCTTCTCTCGTACAACTCAGGCCTGGAGGTTGGAGCATCCACAAAGACCTGGTCGGGGAGAAATTTCTTGATGAGCTTTACCATCCCTTTGAGTTCTAAATCACCCATGTTGCAGCTATCTATTCGCGAGGGGGAAAATATGATAAACTCAAAGCCTTCCGCCAGGTTCTCGATCTCACCCTTAAGAGTTTGGCGTTGACACGAACTCAGGAGTTTTGAATCCTTTACTCCCCTTGCGGTAAGCTCATCCAGCCCTGACTTCCTCAGCATCACTCCGCAAATGACGAGAGGCCCGATTACCGGTCCTCTGCCTGCTTCATCGATTCCCAGAACAAGGGACGAGCTTCCTTTCATAGTCGTATCGAGAGCCCCACTATGCCCCGAACACCTTATTTTAACGGAGACAATGATGACTGTCAACTTGAATCTCTGGGCATAAATGATATAATCAGGAAGCAGGTCTCTCCTTGGAAGCCGAAACAGGTTTGGTCAGGACAAAGAAATACCAATACTCATCCGAAAATATGTGTAAGGCCTGCACAGCAGGTTTCAGAAAGAATCGGGTACATGTATCAGGTCAAAGCCAAAGTTTTGTCCAATGAAAAGCTGAGCGATGCCCACTACCGGATCAAACTGGACGTTTCTCAAATTGCTAAATCCGCCAGAGCAGGGCAGTTTGTACACATAAGATGTAGCCCCGGCTATGATCCCCTCTTAAGAAGGCCTTTTAGCATCCACAAATCTCGTCAAGGAAGAATTGATGTTCTCTACCAGGTAGTGGGTAAGGGAACAGGACTCCTATCACAGAAAAGGAGAGGAGACCAGCTCGATTCTTTGGGACCTCTGGGAAAGGGCTTTGAAATAGAGCCTGCTTTCAACAAGATCTTTGTTGTAGGCGGGGGAATAGGAGCGGCTCCTCTTTATATGGTGGCTCAGGAAATTACCCGTCTGGGGCACGGACAGGATGTTACCGTTCTTCTTGGCGCCAAGAACAAAGAACTGATCCTGGGTAAGGACGACTTCGAGAGGTTAGGTCTTGAGGTAATGATAGCCACCGAGGATGGGAGTACGGGATATCGGGGTCTGATCAGCAATCTCTTTCAGGAGCTCATCTTGTCTCAAACTTCTCCATCTGTCGCTATTTACAGCTGTGGGCCAGTTTCTATGTTAAGAAAAATAGCCGGACTCTCTCGCCATCGGGGATTTTTCTGTCAGGTATCCGTGGAGCAAAAAATGGGATGTGGTCTGGGAGCCTGTCTGGGGTGTGTGATCAGGGGGACATCCGGCTATCTTCGTGTCTGCAAAGAGGGTCCCGTCTTCGATGCAGAAGAAATCCTCTGGGATGATCCGGGCCTCTCAATCAAATAGACCGCCATGAAATACAGGTGATGAGGAATATACTCTCAAAACCCTGGTCTTTATATGTTCGACGATATCGCCAAGCCTCATGATGCCCCCCATTCCAAGGGGTCAAAAAGGAATTTCAAAAGATAGCAAAGTAGCGGTGCGGTGAATGTCCGCATCCTGACGCCGCCATGGGAGCTGAAGAGACGAGGCAAGAAGGGAGAGTTATGCCAGCAAACCTTCCGCCACAGTATTATGAGGCAGAGAAAAGATACCGGCTGGCCAAAACCAATCAAGAGAGGCTCGCTATCCTCAAACAAATGTGGGCCATTATGCCCAAGCACAAAGGTACGGACAGGCTTCAGGGAGACCTTAAGGCCAAAATCTCCCGATTGAAAAGTGAGATGCAAAAAAAGACCAAGGTGGGGAAAAGCACCTACAGCCGCCATGTAGTCAGAGAGGGAGCAGCTCAGGTTCTTCTTTTGGGAGCACCAAATGTGGGAAAATCTCAAATTCTGGCGTCCTTGACCGGTGCCAGCCCCGAGGTTGCGCCCTATCCTTTTACCACCCGTGATACCGCGGTGGGAATGATGAAGTTCGAGGACATCAACATCCAGTTAGTGGATACCCCTCCGATTACCCAGGAGTATATGGAACCCTGGCTTCCTCAGATTATTCGAGATACAGATTGTCTGCTCCTCACCATTGACCTGGGTAGAGATAGCTTCATAGAGGATATGCAGATACTCATAAGGAAACTAGAGGAGTCGAAAATCAAGACAGGAGCCACAGAGCCTCAGCAGGATAAGCCTATGGACGAGATGAGATACAAGAAGGCCATCGTTGCCGCCAACAAAACAGATTTGCCAAGCGCAAAAAACCACTTGAGCACCTTAAAAGACCTTTATTCGGAGCGGTTCCCTATCTGCTCCTTTTCGGCAAAAGACGAGGTAGGACTGGACCCTCTTAGACAAAAGATATACACCACCTTGTCTATTATCCGTATCTACACAAAAAGCCCGGGAAAGCCAGCAGATCGAATGGATCCCGTCATCTTGAAGAGAGGCAGCAGGGTCATCGATGCTGCCCGGGCCATCCATAAAGATTTCGCCAATAACTTAAGATACACTAGAATGTGGGGATCGAGCAGGTTCGAGGGTCAAAAAGTCCAGAAGAATCATCCGTTGGAAGACAGGGATGTTCTGGAATTTCATATGTAGGCACATATCAAGTTCAAAAATGCTGAGCATTGAGAAGGAAAGACACTTTGGCCAGGGCTTGAGATGTTGAGGTGATACACAAAAGAGAAAGGAGTACGGATGTGGATAATCTTGCCGACCTGAGTGTCTCATTGGGTAGAATTCATCTTAAGAACCCTGTCCTAGTCGCCTCGGGAACCTTCGGCTACGGAGAAGAATATCAAGATTTGGTTGAACCGGCAGAGCTGGGAGGAATAATTACCAAGACAGTAACCATAGAGCCAAGGGAGGGGAACCCTCCCCCCAGACTAGCAGAGACTCCGGCCGGTCTTCTGAACAGTATTGGATTGGAAAATCCAGGTATAGAAGTTTTCTTGAAGGAAAAACTCCCCCGACTCAAAAGACTGAAAACGAGGATCATTGTCAACATTGCGGGTGAGAACAAGACTGAGTATCTCGATTTAGCGGAAAAGCTCGGCAGGGAAAGAGGAATAGATGCTCTGGAAGTGAACATCTCCTGTCCCAATGTGCAAAAAGGAGGTCTTGTCTTTGGAACCAGAGCGGACCTTGCTTTCTCTCTGACAAAAGGACTGAGGCAGGCTACCGACCTTCCTCTGATTGTTAAGCTCACCCCCAATGTTACTGACATCACCGAGATCGCCCAGGCAGCAAAAGAAGGGGGAGCAGAGGCTTTGTCTTTGATAAATACCGTTTTAGGAATGGCCATAGATGTGAATACCAGAATGCCTAAGACAGGAGCTATTACAGGAGGACTGTCCGGTCCCGCCATCAGGCCGGTAGCGGTCAGAATGGTTCACCAAACTCATCAAAAGGTGGATCTTCCCCTTATCGGGCTGGGGGGAATCACATGCGCGGAAGACGCTCTGGAGTTCGTTCTAGCCGGGGCAACTGCCGTGGCTGTGGGCACGGCTAATCTTGTCGATCCCACTGTCTCCCTAAAAATAGTCGAAGGCCTGCGCCAGTACTTGAAGAAAGATGGAATACATTCTTTTCAGAGTCTTATCGGGACCCTGAGGGTCTAGGGGACACCAAGGTTATTTCCACCCTTTCATGGCAGGAAGGGGACAACATGGCCAAAGTCAAGCAGCCTGAGCCGGTGAAACTCATCACCAGTATGATATCGGCCGAGGAAACTTTGTTCACCCAGGTAGAGGAAAGAATGACCCAAAGATGGGGTGAGATTGATTTTCGAAGCCCGATCCTGGCCTTTCAACATACGAGTTACTATGAGAAGGAAATGGGACCGAATCTCAAGAGAAAATTCTTGAGCTTCGAATCTCTCATTGATCCCGGAAAGATAATCCAGGTGAAGTTATTCACCAATGAGTTGGAAGAGGAGTTCCTTTATCCTCATTCCTCTCGCCGCCGTCTCAGCCTTGATCCTGGATATGTTAGCCTTTCCAAACTGGTCCTGGCAACCACAAAGGATTATGAGCACAGAATTTACCTGGGAAAAGGAATTTATGCCGAGATCACCTTGAGGTATAAAAGGGAAAGAGGCTTTCAGCCCTGGGAGGTAACTTACCCCGATTATCGAAGCACTGAGTACCTCGAGATATTCACCTACTTGCGCCAAATTTACCATGGCCAGCTTGGGAAGGAGAAATCCTCCGAGACCGGGAAGGATAGATGTCTCCCTCCCAAGATGTAGTACCTGAATATCGGCATCTATTTGGAAAGTAACTTCAGATCTCCTGAAAGGAGAGTACCAAAATGAAAGTCTCGGTAATAGGAGCCACCGGTTATACTGGAGCAGAGCTGGTTAAGATCCTGCTCGGGCATCCAGAAGTAAAACTGGGGTCTATCACCTCCAAGAGCTTCGCGGGGAAGAAAATCTCAGACGTCTATCCTAATCTGAACTCGGATTTGGTCTGTGAGGAAATTCATCTGGATAGAGTCTCTTCTGATTCCGTCCTTGTCTTTGTCGCTCTTCCCCACTCCGTCTCCATGGAAGTCGTGGGGAAGCTTTACTCCAGAGGGAAGAAAGTGATAGATCTATCGGCTGATTTTCGCATCACCAATCCCAGTGTATATGAGAAATGGTATGAAACTACCCACAGGCAAAAAGAGCTTCTCAAGGAAGCAGTGTACGGCCTTCCTGAAGTCTACCGTGACGAAATACGAAAAGCCTCTCTAGTAGCTAATCCCGGCTGCTATCCTACCTCCGTCATCCTGGCCCTGGCGCCACTCCTCGAGAATGAGCTTATCGAAGAGGAAGGGATCATAATTGATGCTAAATCGGGAGTTAGCGGAGCAGGAAGAAAGCTCACCCTGAACACTCATTATCCGGAGATAAATGAGAATCTCCATCCTTACGCAGTAGAGGGCCATCGTCATACCCCTGAGATGGAACAGGAACTTAGCAAGATGGCCAAAAAGAAAATAAATATCACCTTCGTCCCTCATCTGGTTCCTCTCAATCGAGGAATCATCTCTACCTGTTATGCCACCCTGAAAACCTCTCTTAAGAAAGCAGATATCTTGAGTTTCTACGACGATTTATATGACGATGCGCCCTTTGTCCAGGTTCTCTCGCCGGGAAAATTTCCCCACATCAAAGATGTCATCTATTCCAACCGATGCCGCATAGGAATAGCTGCGAAGGATGACACAAAACGCATAATAGTTGTCTCCTCCCTGGATAATCTGGTGAAGGGAGCTTCCGGGCAGGCTGTGCAAAATATGAACCTCATGCTCGGACTGGACGAAAAAACCGGACTTCTGTAAGGAGGCAAATTTGAGAAAAATAGAAGGAGGAATAACTGCTCCTCGGGGGTTTGAGGCAGCAGGAGTCCATTGTGGAATAAAAAAGAGGGATCCTGACTTGGCTCTCATCTATTCCTGCCGTCCCGCAGTCGCCTGCGGGATGTTTACCAGTAACAAAGTAAAAGCTGCGCCCATTGGAGTTTCGCTGAGGACACTTCGAAATAGACAGGCGCAGGCTATTGTGGTTAACAGCGGAAATGCCAATACCTGTACGGGTAAGAGAGGAATAGAAGACGCACAAGAGATGGCTCGCGTGGCGGCCGGTGAGCTTGGAATCAGCCAAGATGAGGTTCTGGTGGCTTCCACCGGGGTAATTGGAAAGCCCCTATCTCTATCCAACATTACTGAAGGGATAAGGAAGGCTCGCCAGTGCCTTTCAGCCCGAGGGGGAGGTGAAGCTGCGCGTGCCATTTTGACTACGGATACCATTGCCAAAGAGATCTCGGTAGAAACTGGTATTGCCGGAAGGGGAAAGAAAAAAGTGAGATTGGGGGGGATATGCAAGGGAGCAGGAATGATTTCACCTAACCTCGCTACTATGCTCTGCTTTGTCACTACCGATGCCTGCATCAGTCCCGATGCTCTCCAGGAAGCTACCCGGTCCGCTACGGGTAAGTCTTTCAATCAGATCAGCGTGGATGGAGATATGAGCACCAATGACACGCTCCTGG
>CAYYHL010000041.1:0-11391 GCA_964471775.1 uncultured Clostridia bacterium | reverse complement strand
AGAGCTTTGGTTAAGATGGAAACCAGGCAATTGGCTCATAGAGGCAGGAGGAGAGGTCGAAGGGGAAAGATACTACGAGGAAAATCTCGAGGAGCCCCTGCCTTTTGGCTATAAGGGAAAAGTTAAGGTTGGAAGGAAAATCGACAAGGGTGGAGAGTACTGGATAGAGCTTCAGCTCAATGATTACTCTCCCCTCGAGAACTTCTCATTACCTGACCAGAAGGTGTCTGTGGGAATTCACATCCCCCTCTTCTAGACTCTTCAGAAGACGTCCTCCCCGTGTAAGGAAAACTCAGTCAAAGTGTCCAATGTCCCTTCCCTCTATCTTAGCCAAATAAGCCGTCATTGCTCCCAGGCGTGTGTTGAGCTGAAATTTCACGGGGATATTTCCTTCTTCCTGGGAGATCCACACGGTGATCCTGTTATCTTCACTGGCTTGTAGGTAACTGATGGCGGAGAAAGTGCCAACATACGTCGAAATTTGCTCAACCTCGCCCACTTGAACCTTGACCTCTTTCACTTCACCGGAGTCTGGCCCGGTATCAATAAAAAAGATAGAAAATGTTTCCCCCACAGCGTAATTCTGAGTGCGGAGCCAGTATATGAGGGAGACGAAATCCAGGATGGGAAAAGAAACTTCCCGCTCCCACTTTTTCTTGTTATTCTTGTCTTCAAAGAGAGCCTTCATGCTGTCCATATCTATCTCAACTTCGTAGTTTCGAGACTGCCTCCCCTCGTGAAAACGAATCCTAGATCGAACAGAATAGAGAGTATCGGTGTCGGCAAAGCTTTCTAGCTCATCGTTTATGTAGTAGAAAAAGGAAAGGAATCTGGAGCTTTTGACAGAAGAGAAAAGAAGATAGGTTGAACGTCTCCCAATCCGTAGTCCATCTCGGACCTCGAATATCTGTCTGCCCAACGGAATGCCGCGTAGCTTCAGAACATAGGTGAGTTTTTCTCCGGTCTGAAAAGGGTGAGCTTCGAGTCCTGAGATACCACTGGAAAAAAGAAAAAGGAGGAGGATCCCCAGAAAAAATCCTCTTCCTGAAAAAACGCCGATTCTTCCTGGGAAAAAAGATTTCTCCCTTTCCACTTTACCTGAATCAATCATCCCCACCGGACAGTCCTTTTCTCCAGTTCTCCTGTAGTTCCTCGAGGGATACGTCCAGGACCCTCCTCTTGACCCTCCTGATAGTGAGTCTACTCCCTCTCACTACTCCCAACTTCCAGCAAGCTACCTTGTTTTGACGGGCAAGTCTTTCTATCCGCGGAAGATTCCTGGGACGGGAAGAAACCAAAATACGAGATTGGGTCTCACCAAACAGAAGGGCATCCATCCTCATCTCCAAGATCTCCGGGGAAGCTTCAAGCTCAACCACAGCCCCACTTCCCATACCATAATCAGGTATACAACATTCAGCCAGGGCCACGGCCAGGCCGCCCTCAGAGCAATCATGGGCCGAGCTCACTAATCGGGCCCTAATCAACTCGAGGCAGGTATTCTGAACTGCCCTTTCTTTCTCCAAATCCACTCTGGGGGTCGGGCCCGCCTTTAAGCCATGAATAAGCCCGAGATACTCGCTCCCTCCTATCTCCTCCCTGCATTCTCCTAAGAGCACAATTAGATCACCTTCTCTTTTGAACCAGGGGGTACAGGAAAAACTCATCTTCTCAACGAGACCCAGCATCCCTACCACTGGCGTTGGATCAATGGCTCCTTTTGGATTTTCATTATAGAAACTCACATTACCACCAGTCACAGGAGTGTTTAGAATTCGACAGGCATCTGCCATTCCCTCAACGCACCTTCTAAACTGCCAGAATACATGGGGCTTGGTGGGATTGCCAAAATTGAGGCAATTGGTAATCGCGATGGGTTCCGCTCCCACACAAACAACATTTCTAGCCGCTTCAGCTACGGCTATCTTCCCGCCCTCGTAGGGATCAAGAAAGCAGTACCTGCCATTTCCATCACAGCTCAAAGCAATGGCTTTCTCGGTCCCTTTGATTCGAATGAGGGCTGCATCAGCCCCCGGTTGAAGAACGGTGTCGGTCCTTACCATGTGATCGTATTGCTCATACACCCACCTTTTAGAACAGATACTGGGAGAGGCCACGAGGACCTTTAGAACACCATCATAGTCCTGAGGTTGGGGAATGGTGAAAATGCTCACGTCTTTTATCTTTCTGAGATATTCTGGTTTTCTCTCTTCTCTGGTATACACCGGTGCCCCTTCTGTTAGGAACTTAGCTGGAACTTGAGCCACCCCCCCATCGTCGTCCAAAACCATGAGATACCCGTCACCGGTGACTTCCCCAATAGGAACAGCATGAAGATCCCACTTATCAAAAACTCTCCGAGCTTCCCTCTCTTTTCCTCGTGTAACGATGACCAGCATTCTCTCTTGCGACTCGGAGAGCATCACCTCATAAGGTATCATACCCTCTTCCCTCCTCGGTACCAGGGATAGATCTATCCTCATTCCTGAATTTCCCCGAGAGGCTGTTTCTGAGGTGGAGCAGGTCAGTCCGGCTGCTCCCATATCTTGCATACCCACCACTGCTCCCGTGTTCAAAAGCTCCAGGCATGCCTCCAAGAGAAGCTTCTCTTTGAAAGGATCGCCTATCTGAACCGCGGGTCGATCCTTGTCCGACTGTTCAGTAAGCTCCCGGGAGGCAAAACTGGCTCCTCCTAAGCCATCTCGTCCGGTATCTCCGCCCACATAGAAAACAGGGTTTCTGACTCCTGTGGCTCTGGCCCTAACCAGACTATTCCGTCTTGCCACCCCAACACCCATCACATTAACCAGGGGGTTGCCCTCGTAGGTCTCATCAAAGCAGATCTCCCCTCCCACAGTGGGAATGCCCATGCAATTGCCATAGGCAGCAATTCCACCTACTACACCACCAAGAAGATAACGATTGCGACCATTATCCAGAGGACCGAAGCGAAGAGAATCCAGAAGAGCTATGGGCCTTGCCCCCATAGTGAAAATATCCCTGAGGATTCCTCCTACACCGGTACTTGCCCCTTGAAACGGCTCCACCGCTGAGGGATGATTATGAGATTCCATCTTCATTACCACGCAGAGACCATCGCCAATATCGATGACTCCGGCATTTTCCTCACCTGCTTTAATGAGGATATTCTTTCCCGAAGTAGGGAAGAGCCTCAGGATGGATTTTGAACTTTTGTAGCTGCAATGTTCACTCCACATCACTGAGAATATCCCCAGCTCGGTAAAGTTGGGCTCACGTCCAAGAGTGTCCTTTATCTTCTGATATTCCTCTTGTGTCAAACCGTGGGCTTTGACCAAATCCAGAGTGATTTTCCCCGGTTCTTTCACTTCGTCTACCCTCTAATTCAAGGTTTAGTAGTCCTTTGCATTGAGCCCATGACACTCAAGAGATCTCTTCACCGGGCGGACACTCATTCCGAAGAGACCGCCGGGGACTTTTCTTCACGGTGCTTACCAGAGACTCAAAAACGACTCTGCCGTCCTCCGAGCTGAGAATAGATTCCGATGCTCTCTCCGGATGAGGCATAAGTCCCAGAACGTTCCCTGACCGGTTCGAGATACCAGCTATACAATCCTTCGATCCATTGGGGTTTGACTCCTGGGACAGCTCTCCGTCCTCACTGCAATACCTCAAAATGATCTGATTGTTCTCTTTCAGGCCTCTCATGATCTCATGGTCCGCATAGTAGCTGCCATCAATATGGGCAATGGGGATCCTCAGAACCTGTCCAATTTCACAGAGGCTCGTAAAAGGAGTGAGATTATTTTCTACCCTTATATTTACAAACTTACAGATGAATCGAAGGCTTCTGTTTTTCATCATGGCTCCTGGCAAAAGGTTCGATTCCAGAAGGATCTGGAAACCATTGCATATACCTATGACCAATCCGCCTCTCCTGGCGAAGCTGCCTATCGCCTTCATGACAGGAGAAAATCGAGCAATAGCCCCGGTGCGAAGGTAATCACCATAAGAGAATCCCCCAGGGAGAATGAGACAGTCAAAGCCTTCCACCCTCCTCTCCTTATGCCAGATAAAATCAACTTCCTCTCCCACGACATCCCGAACTACATAATAGCAATCATCATCACAATTTGACCCAGGAAAAACCACAACGCCGAACCTCATCCCACCCTTCCTTCCTCAATATGGTAGCTGTATTTCTCGATCACCGGATTGACCAGGAGCTTTCCGCACATCTCCTGGAGTTTTTCCTCCGCCGCACCTCTATCCTTCGCCCTGAGCCCAAGCTCTATGTATTTGCCAAATCGGACCCGGATCAGATTACGATAACCCAGGGCCTCAAGAGCTTCTTTGATGGTTGATCCCTGAGGATCAGCCAATCCCTTCTTTAAACTGATGTACACCTCAGCCTGAAATAGCCTTTCGTTATCGTGCGCCTCTTCATCCCTCCTTCTCCTGGTTCGCTGTGTCATCTTTTCCTATTCCCATTCAATAGTGCTGGGTGGCTTTGAGCTGATATCATAGACTACCCGGTTGGCCCCTTTCACCTCATTGATGATTCTATTCGAGATTTTTTCCAGAATATCATAGGGGAGCTTTGCCCAATCAGCCGTCATCCCGTCAATGCTGGTGACGATCCGCAAGGCGATGGTGTATTCATAGGTCCGTTGATCGCCCATAACCCCTACACTCTTTACCGGCAAAAGGACCGCGAAAGACTGCCAGATTTCTTCCAATCCTCTATGTTTTTTCATTTCCTCCTGGACTCTCTTGTCAGCCTCACGCAGAATCTGAAGGCGCTCCCGGGTCACCTCTCCTGCCACTCTCACTGCCAATCCAGGGCCGGGAAAGGGCTGTCTTTTGACTATGTCTTCTGGAAGACCCAATTCTCTGCCCAGCGCTCTTACCTCGTCCTTGAATAGATCTCTCAGAGGCTCCAGAAGCTTGAAATGCATGAAATCCGGAAGTCCTCCTACATTATGGTGGCTCTTAATAGTTGCCGAAGGTCCTCCCTTAGCAGAGAGGGATTCGATGACATCCGGATAGAGCGTCCCTTGAGCCAGAAAATCAATTTTGCCCATTTTTTGGGCCTCTTCACTGAATACCTTGATGAACTCCTCACCAATAACCTTCCTTTTCTCTTCCGGATCGGCGAGACCCCTGAGCTTGGACAAGAATCTTTCTTCGGCATCCACATAGTGCAAATTGAGGTGGAGACTATGGGCAAAAGTCCTCCTTACCTGGTCGGCTTCCCCTTCTCGAAGGAGCCCGTTGTTGACAAAAATGCACCCCAGTCGATCTTTAATGGCTTTAGAAACTAGCATAGCTGTAACGGATGAGTCCACCCCTCCACTGAGGGCACATACGACTTTTCCTTTGCCTACCTTCTTTCTCATCTGGTCCACCGCAAACTCGGTGAATGAACTCATAGTCCAATTCTTGGTGCAAGCACAAATCCTGAACAGAAAGTTTTCAAAGATACGCCTTCCTTCCCTGGTATGAACAACCTCGGGATGAAACTGAATCCCATATAGTTTCCTCTTGGCATCTCCCATCCCGGCTACAGAGCAGGTAGATGTGTGAGCAAGGATCCGGAATTCAGGAGGAAGTCTTTTGACCTGATCGCTATGGCTCATCCATACACGGGCCGGAGAGGAGATCCCCTCAAAAAGATCCCCCTTCTCATCCACATACAACTCGCTCGCTCCATATTCTCGCTCAGAGGTGGCCCTCACCTCTCCCCCGAGAAGATGGCCCAATACATGCATGCCGTAGCAGATCCCCAAAATGGGAATGCCTAGATGAAGTATCTCTTGCCGGGGAAGCGGGGCATTCTCATCAAAAACACTGGCCGGTCCACCGGACAGAATGATACCTTTAGGCTTTGATTTGAGAATCTGAGAAGCACTAACATCAAAGGGAATAAGCTCACAGTAAACTTGCAACTCCCTCACCCTGCGGGCGATGAGCTGATTATATTGGGAACCAAAGTCCAGAATAACCATCATACCTTGATAAGGCTTCTGCTTCATCGAAGAACCTCAATAGCCTCTCTTAGTTCCATCTCTATCCATGCTGGTTACAAGAATCTCTCCCGCCCCCGAGGTCTCCATCCTTTTTGCCCAGCTAAGAGCATCGATTCTTGTACCCTTTCCGCCCCCGCAGATGCAGACCTCCCATGAGGAAACATTCGAGTTCAGTCCATCCTCCCTTACCCGGTGAATTCTGTGGAGAAGCTCTTCCTTCTTTCCTATTGTATCAGATACGTGTTAGGGAGCAAGCTTGCTAGATAAATAACCCGGGCAAAAGAGCCTGTCATGCCCCCTGCTTTGAGGAGGAAGCAGCCCCTGAAATAGTAGTAATGTTGGACCAAGAAAGAAACTCTGGAAAGATTCCAGGAAGAGGAGAGGAAAAAATGAGAAAGGGAGAGTCTTCTCTTACAGAGACCTTATCTCCTGCTTCATAAAAACTACGTAGGAGATGGCAAAGCACAAAAGCATTAGAACAATCAGTCCCACGAACTCGGGCCACACTATCATAAGGCTCTGGGTCAAGGAAAGAGGAGCGGGCATTAAACCACTTATCTCAGCAGGATTTATGAAACCAAAAGCTCTAACAGAAGGGTTTAGCGCGGCGGTTGCAATTTGCTCAAAAAGAGTAGCGGGAGAAACACGCATAATTGCTCTTCTAATAGCTTCATTTTTAGCTATGACCTCTGGTGTCGTAACACTTGGAACAGGAACCATTTGATCCGCAATAACATTGGCAATCATATAGATAAAAAAGGTAAAGAAGATCCAAATCATTATGGAGGTCAGGGCAGAACTTGATGTTCTTCGGAACAGGATAGAAAAGAGAATTCCTAAGCTCAGCCAGAATCCTACATAGACTACGCTTGCCAAATAGTAAACACTTATTCTTGAAATCTCCCCCATGTTGGGGATGATACCCAGTGTCCACATGCCCAGTCCCAGGATAATTAGAAAAATGCTCACAAGCATTATGGCTATTGTTACCAATCCACCCAGAAACTTTCCGTTAATAAGGGAATCTCTAAAAATAGGTTGGGATAGAACTAGACTTATGGTACCATGAGATCGCTCTGAACTTACCGCGTCAAAACCCAGAATAATTCCTATCAATGGTCCAAAGAAACTTATGAAAAAGGTAAAAGAAGGCAGAGATCCTGCCGAAGAGACAAAAAATCCAAGCAGGGTGAATTCCACAGGTATCTGAGTGAAACTGTCCAGGTTTTGACTGGCTAGATATGCAATCGAAATTCCTGTAAGACAGATAATGATAAACGGTATTAGAAATCTCCTGCTTCCAAAATAGTCAGTTATCTCTTTCCAGAAAATAACTCTAACCCCTGACATCCCGGCTACCTCTCTCTAAAATATTCTACGTAAATTTCTTCCAAAGTATAGTCTTGAGTTTTCATAAGTAGAAGAAAAGCCCCATTTTTCACAATGGCCTTTGATATTTCCAATCTCAAATCTCTGGTGCACCTTATATTCAAGAAATTGCCTGATTCTTCAACCTCCTCAACGCCCCTAATTTTCTTGATAGACTCCACAAGCTCAGATCCTGCCCGGGATACCTCAACCTCGATCTGAGTCTTTCCTCCTTCCATTACCCTTCTTCCCACTTCATCTACGGAACCTTCAACTACCATCTTGCCCCGGGAGATTATACCTATACGGTCACAGATCTTCTGAACCTGGTGGAGAAAATGGGAACAGAGAAGAACAGTTATGTTCTCATCTTCTCTCATCTTCGCTATCAGGCTCAGAATTTGCTCCACCCCCTCAGGATCTATTCCGAGGGTTGGCTCATCAAGAATCACGAGCTTGGGGTCTTTGACAAGCGTCGCTGCAATTCCCAGACGTTGCAGCATTCCTCTCGAGAACTTTCCCGCCTCTCTACCAGCCACCTCTGAGAGCCCCACCAGTGACAAAACTTCATCTATTCGAGCAGCCCCTCTCGCAGGATCAATACTGTTCAGTCTTACCATATAGGTTAAGTTCTCCCTTGCGGTTAAATCCTCGTAGAATCCAACATTCTCCGGAAGATAACCGGTTATTCTTTTAACCTTGAGAGACTCTCTTGTAGCATTATAACCAAAGACTCTGACCTCTCCCGAGGTCGGTTCAGTAAGCCCCAGAAGCATTAAGATGGTGCTAGTTTTCCCTGCCCCGTTGGGCCCAAGAAATCCAAAAACCTCCCCTTTCTTTATCCGAAGATTTATCCCATCAACGGCCTTAACCCCATCGTATATTTTGGTAAGCTTGCTGGTCTCTACAATCCAATCCATACTCTACCTTCTCCCCAGCTTGACAAAGACCCCCACAAGAGAGCCTATAATTACAAGTACAATTCCAATCCCGACCCATCCCCACATTGTGGACCTTTTTACTGTAACTCTGAGACTCATATCGCTTTGGTCCTGCTTACTAAGAGACCTTACAGCAAACATATAATCACCCGGTAAGGTTCGAGGGGGAGAAATTATGGCTAGCTTCACCTTTTCTGGTTTCTTCACTTCCTGATACGGAGGGACGGCAGTGATTTTCTCCGGGTCAAAGGATATCTCCCAGTCCTTGGGAGTATCTATTGAGAAAAAACCTACATCCTCAACTGGAGCTGACCCCTCATTCCACACATACATGGTGAGCTCTTGTTTTTCGCCGGCAATTACATCAAGATTCAAGCGGCCTGTCTCCGTTTGCGTCTTCAAACTGTACGTCCCGGTAACTACTGCCTTAAGATCCAGGGTCTCTACCCTATCCTCTGATCTCACTGCAAATTTTATGGGATACTCTCCCCTGGAAACATTAAGGGGAGGAATCAGGGTCAGGACCAGATTCTCCGTTCCGTTAGCATCAATCTTCAAGGAAGAAACTCTCTTGTCCTCCTCCCATTTAGGAGTAGAGTAAGCCTTCCATCCACGTGGATAATCAGCACCTAGATTTAAGATCATGGACTCATCTGTCTTGTTTGTTACACTAACTGCAAATTTGAATTCTTTTCCGGCAGCATTCTCTATGCTCGGGTAATCCGATGCAAGTTCTATATTCTCAGGAGTCTCTTCTTCTGGAGCTTCCTTCTCCTCAAAAGTAATGGTAAGAGCGGCGGAACGGTGGATTTTCCCGTCCCTGCTAATCCCCTTTATCACAAAACCATATTGTCCCTCCTTTATATTGTCAGGAGGCACTCCGCGAAATACTAGGGTTACTGAGTCGTCCGGATCCTCGGTAACTAGACTAACACTGTGGATCTGCATCTTGTCCCACCTTGTCTCCAGACCCACATCCCAACCTTTGGCCTCATCCTGTGGAATGACCGAGAGGAGTATTTCTTCCTCCTTTTGTCCTGTGTTAACGATCATAAGATCTAACTCTATTTTCTCTTTAGCGCTGACCGTTACGCTTGGATACTTGAAAAAAAGGAGAAACCCTCTTTTCACCTCTTGCGCCTGTACAGCCCGAAGACTTCCAGTAAGACCTATCGAAACTGACAGGACCAAACTGGCTAAGAAGAGAAAGAAGAGTAACTTCCTACCGCATTTGACCTGCATTTTCCATACCTCCTGGAGCAAAAAGTTGGTCTGTCACGATTCATATCTGCCATTATTTTATATATGTGGGCCGCACCTTGTCAACCTTTAGTTTGTGTAGCCGCTTGCAATCGGCTCTCTCTTCCCAGGACAGGCTTTCACGCATATACCACAAATATACTGAGGGGCGAAGCCTTCTTTCCGGAAAAGTCGGAGCTGCTCAAAACATCCCATGTGGTCGAACTCCTCCGGGCTTTCCTTAATCGCTTGAGCAGGACAGGAAGAAATACATCTCCTGCATCTTCCACAATCTGTCTGGTTCGGCTCATCACTGGGAAGGGGCATGTTGGTAAGAACACTCACCAGTCTTATCCGGGCCCCAAATCTCGGATTCACCAGGAGATTACTTCTGCCTATCCTTCCTAGGCCAGCTCTTTGAGCAATTTTCTTGTGGGAAAGATGGCCCCTCTGTTCTTGCCAGTTCACGATTTGAGAGGCAGGAATAGGCAGAGCCCTCCACCCTTGTCTCTGGAGAAGAAAACTCATCTTAAGAGCCATTCGGTCAAGAAAGAAATTGAGCTGTCGATAGTGGTGGTAATAGAGGGGGGTGGGCCTGTCCTGAATGTCATCCAATATCTCGTCAGATACAGGAGCGGCAAGAGATATTCCCCTGTCAAGCCTTCTAGTAACCGAGGAAGACAAAAGAAACTCATTCTTGATAAGACTAACATTCGCTACTCCAAACAGACAGGACCCCATTTTTTGCGCCAGCTTCTTTAGCTCTGCATAATCTTCCTTTCCCTTTTCCCTCTTCACTTCTTCACCCCCGGATGTCACCGGAGTCCTCCCTCTCTAAATTCTTATGAAGATGTCATTATCTTAACCAGCCCTTCTTCCTGCGGAAATCACACTCTGACCCTTAATTTTTCTCAAATAGACCAAAAGAACCGAGATGGCGGCCGGGGTTATCCCAGGAATGCGTGAGGCTTGTCCCAGAGAAACAGGTCTCAGTCGGCTCAGTTTCTCCTTAACTTCATGGGAGAGCCCAGGAATTTTGCTAAACTCCAAATCTGGGGGGATTCTTGCCCTCTCCATTTTTTTGAATCTAGCCACCTCCTTAGCCTGGCGCTGGATATAACCCTTGTATTTAACCTGCATCTCTACCTGATGTGCCTCGGGCAAAGAGATGCCTTCTCCTCTTTCTTCCAGAGACCCCAGCTTCTGATAGGAAATCTGAGGACGACGAAGGACCTCTTCCAAGGAGAGAGGATGGGTGAGGGGGCTACTGCCCCACTCTTTGAGCTTGGTATTCACATTCTTGTTGGGGGTGAGTCTGGTCTTTTCAAGCCTTGAAAGCTCTTGCTCAATTCTCCCCTTTCTCCTCTCGATTCTCCGAAAATCCTTCTTTCCTATTAAGCCTATTCTGTAGCCCCTCTTGCCAAGGCGTAGATCCGCATTGTCCTCCCTGAGGAGAAGTCTGTATTCTACCCGGGAGGTAAACATACGATAAGGCTCATTGGTTCCCTTGATTACCAGATCGTCAATCAATACCCCAATGTACGCTTCTGAGCGATCAAGCGTGAAAGGGTTCCTGCCCTTAACTCTTAAAGAAGCATTAATCCCGGCCACCAGGCCTTGAGCTGCCGCTTCCTCATAGCCGGTGGTTCCATTAATCTGACCGGCCAAATAAAGATCTCTAACCAGTTTCGTCTCCAGGGTTGGAAAAAGCTGGGTAGAATCAACGTAGTCGTGCTCGATACCGTAGCCGGGCCTCACGATTTCCACCTCCTCGAGCCCTTCAATGGTGCGAAGCATCTTGTATTGAGTATCCACGGGCAAGCTGGTGGAAAGGC
>CAYYHL010000040.1:0-11493 GCA_964471775.1 uncultured Clostridia bacterium | reverse complement strand
ACCAACATATTGGAGTTATCTGTCAGCAAGGTACTTTGTTATGCAGAATCGAAGATCCAAGAATGGCGGAGATGCTTCGTTGCGAATTGAAATGGGAAAGTCCAATCCGCAGGGGAAAGAGATGGAAAAGTCAATAATCATCATTGGGGCTGGAATCTCTGGCCTGTCGGCAGGGTGCTACGGCCAAATGAACGGCTACCGCACCTCTATCTTCGAGATGCATAACAAGCCTGGCGGATTGTGCACTTCCTGGAAACGCAAGGGCTACACCATCGACGGCTGTTTGCACTGGTTGGTGGGTTCCAAACCGGGAACCAGCTTCTACCGTATCTGGGAAGAGTTGGGTGCGGTGCAGGGACGGCGTATAGTCAACCACGAGGAGTACGTCCACTTCGAGGGAGAGAAAGGCAAAGTCTTCATCGTCTACACCGACATCGACCGTCTGGAGCAGCATATGAGGGAGCTTTCCCCGGAGGATGAGAAAATTATCAAAAAGACCATCAAAGCCATGCACAAATGTACTCGTCTTGAAATACCTGTGGAAAAGGCAGGTGAACTATACGGCCCCGTTGACGGACTCAAGATGATGCTCAAGATGTTTCCCTTCTTCGGACTCATGAGGAAATGGGGGAAGACTTCCGTCCAGGATTTGGCCAAACGCGTCAAGAATCCCCTCCTGCGCCAGGCTTTGCTCAACTATGCCGAGCTACCTGATTATCCGACAATAGTCTTGCTCATAGCTCTTGCCTGGCACCACCAAAAAAGCGTCGGTTATCCGGTGGGTGGTTCCTTGGAATTTGCCCGATCTATCGAGGGCCGTTACCTTGACCTGGGGGGTAAGATAGATTACAGGGCGCGAGTCACCAAGATACTGGTAGAGAATGATACGGCAGTTGGGGTTAGGTTGGCTGATGGCACTGAGCACCGCGGCGATATCATCATCTCCGCCGCTGATGGCCGCACCACCATATTTGACATGCTGGAGGGAAAGTACATCAATGATAAGATTAGGGGCTACTATGATAACTTTCTCCTTTTCCCTCCCTTAATCCAGATAAGCCTGGGCGTAGATCGATCGTTTAACGGCCAACCGCGTTTGATTAACTACCCACTCAATGAGCCAGTTACTATTGCCGGGAAGGAGTTGAAGCGACTGAGTGTGCATATTTATAACTTCGATCCCGGCCTAGCCCCCACGGGTAAGACAGTGCTCAAAGTAATGTTGAATTCTGATTATGAGTACTGGAAGAAGTTAAAGCAAGACCCTGGGCGCTACAAGATGGAGAAGGACGAGATTGCCGACCAGGTGATTGCCCTGCTCGACCAGCGGTTCCCGGGGCTGGCGGCCCAGGTGGAGATGCGCGATGTGGCCACGCCCATGACCTGGGAGCGCTACACCGGAAACTGGCGGGCTAGCCACGAAGGGTGGTTAGTTACGACAAAGAATTTTGACATGCGGATGAAGAAAACCCTGCCCGGACTCAAGAACTTCTACATGGTGGGGCACTGGGTTGAGCCAGGCGGTGGCCTCCCCCCGGCGGCTTTGTCAGGCCGCAACCTAATTCAGATTATCTGCAAGAAGGATAAGAGACCGTTTGTCACCACGACTCCATGACACCGCTCTCAGATTGGTGACAGTATAAGAGGGGCATAGCCCCCACACCCTCAACAAAAGTGGGGGATCGGGGGTACAGCCTCTGTGGGATGAGTTAGGTAGGAAGAGAGAGAAGTGTCGAAAATGGGGAACATATCCTAGAATGGCAGAAAAGCGCTGGTAATGTCGTCCGGGGGACGGACGATGTTAGAACTTTTTTGGAGACAACCGAGGAGGATACCGAGATTCCAACCTATGAGATTCCCGCCTAAGCGCAAGCCACCAGTGAAGTGATGCTCTGATTCCTCGCACTCTTCAAGAGCGGGGAGCTTTCCCGAGAATATCGAATTCATAGTCTGACAATCGAGGAGCGTGGGAATGAGCAGTTCTTGCTCTATTCTTCACACGCACGTGAACGCCGCTCACTACCGCGACCTGGTTCTCTCGTGCGCAGATCTTCCCAAGAATCCGGCAACGGGTCTGAAAAGAACCTCTCAACAGAGGAGCTTCAGAGACTCTGAGACCCGGGCCGTGTGGCTGCCTTGCCTCAGGAAATGACCCATATGAGCCTCTGCGCGGTCTTTTTTGCTTCGGCATATAGCCACACGTAGGGGATTACTCAATTCCAACTAGAGCCTTAACGTACTGAAGTCGCTCATACAGCTCAGGACGATCACTCTGCATCTGGCTCAGCCTACCCCGTACCTCCCCAAGAGTGCCAAAATCGTGTCTCATCATCCAGCCCTTTATTGCTTCTAGTATGCGGCCGATCTGCTCTATTTTGTTGAGGTACAGTGTTGAGCAGAGCTGGACTACTGTAGCGCCTGCCAGGAGCTGCTTGATTACGGCAGCTCCATCATGGACACCTGTTGAAGCTGTTAGCTCACACTTCACCCGACCTGCAAGGAGGGTAATCCAGCGAAGTGGCAGATGTATCTCCTCTGGTGAGCTAAACCGATGCCCGGGAATGAGTTTTAACTTCTCGATGTCGATGTCGAGCTTGTAGAAGCGATTAAAGAGAACAAGGGCTGAGGCGCCACGCCTACAAAGCTCTTCAGCCATTCGTGCCACGGAGGTGAAGTGGGGATGCATTTTCACCGCAATGGGAATCTCGATACGGGCTTTCACCTCCTCCAAGATCTTGATATAGAGTTGCTCAATCTCATCAGACCTACGATTAGGGTCGCTTGGCATCACCGCGATGTTAAGTTCTAGAGCGTCAGCACCGGCACCTTCAATTCGCTTGGCGTAATCTGACCACCACTTGGGCGATATGCAGTTGAGGCTAGCAATTACCGGTATGGAGACCCTATTTTTGGCCTCCTCCACTAGCTTGAGATACTCAGTTGGCCCAAGTTCCATGCCCATCTTCCTGACATACTGGAACGCCTCAGGATGTCCTGAGAGCCACAGGTATTGCTCCAAGTCTTCCTTGATTTGAGCTTGTATTTGCTCTTCAAAAAGAGACTTAAGCACAACAGCACCGACACCAGCATCGGCGCAACGCCGAACACCTTCGAGACTGCCTACGAGACCACAGCTAGCCACCATCAGTGGGTTACGCAAACTGAGACCCATGTACTCAGTAGAAAGGTCAATCACAGGTTACCTCCTTCATAGTGTTCTTTCGACGATTATTAGTAGTTCGTTCCATCCGCTCCTTACCTCACACTCTCTCTCAAATCCTTCCCCGGTCTAAACTTAGGCACCCTCTTGGCTGGTATTTGAATAGTCTGTCCTGTCTGAGGATTCCTTCCTCTTCTTGCTTTTCTTTCCATAACGTGAAAGGTCCCAAAACCAACCAAGGTGACTTTGTCTCCTCTTGCCAGACCATCACTGACAATAGAAGTTATTGCGTCAATTGCTTCATTCGACGCCCTCTTTGTCAGGCCCACCTGCCCAGCTACTTTCTCTACTAGGTCTGCCTTGTTCATTGCACCGCCTCCTATTTTGATTTGTGCACATGACCGACTACTGCTATTCTAACTGAAAAGGGGACCGTGTCAAAACGATCCCCCGCGCCACAGCTCTTCAAACCCAGATTGACAAGAGCTGAAATTTGGGCTAGGTTGGCTGCAGACCAGAAAAACTGTGCGTGTCTCAAGGAGGCAGTTCACGACATGCAAGGTTACCCACAAGCCTGAGGCGTCTTTAATCGACAAAACTGCAGTTTTTGATATGGGGATTCACAGGAGCGATGAATGATGGGAAAGATCGAGATAATTGACACTAACATGGATAACATGCTTGAGTACGGAGTGTGCGGGTACAAAAGCATGAAGCGGGAAGGGTACCCAGAGAAGATTGCATGGTTGAAAGAGCGCTTCTTGGAAGGTATGAGAATAAAGACGCTGTACTCACACGAAGATGGAACCCAGGGCATGATAGAGTACATTCCAGGTGAGTACTGCTGGAGACCAGTTGACGCAGGGGGATATATGTTCATTCACTGCATCTTTGTTGGCTTCAAACGAGCCTACAAGGGGAAAGGGTATGGTTCCCTTCTCCTCGATGAGTGTCTGAGGGATGGGAGAAAAGAGAATATGCACGGTGTAGCTGTGGTGACACGTAAGGGTGCATTCATGGCAGGGAAGGAATTATTTGTACGAAAAGGTTTTGAGGTTGTTGATACCGCACCCCCTGATTTCGAACTGCTGGTGAAGAACTTCGACAGGACAACGCCCACACCCAGATTCAAAGGTAACTGGGAAGAAAGACTCAGCCAGTATGACAAGGGTCTCACGATAATTAGAGCAGATCAATGTCCTTACACGGTGAAGAATGTGAGGGAAATCCGTGAGGCTGCTGAGAAGCTGTACGGAATGAAACCAAGTATAGTGGATCTGAAAAGCTCTGAGGAAGCCCAGAGGAGCCCGTCCGCATTCGGAACCTTCTGCATGGTGTATGATGGAAAGGTGATTGCATATCATCCAATAAGCAAGACACGGTTCACTAATATCATGAGTAAGATCTTAGCATAGTCTAGAATTGTACGGGTTGATGCTCAGCCCAGGGTCTCCCAAACACACTGACAAGTACCGGGATTTGGCTTAGCTTGTGGCGAACGGAGTGTCTAGTGGGGTTGTAGTACCAAGCTAGAGCAGTCATTTTCCGATTGGTCAGGATAGGCAAGATGAAACAGAAGAATGAATGGGAAGAGCTCTTTGATGAACACGCCCCATTCTACATGAACAATCCGTTTACAAAGGACTCCGTGAGAGAAGTTGAGTTCGTTCTCGAAGAGCTCAACCTCCTTCCTGGCTCTCGTATCCTAGACGTAGGCTGTGGGACTGGGAGACATGCTGTGGAACTTGCCAAACGAGGATATAAGGTTATGGGACTTGATATCTCTTCTGGGATGTTAACTCAGGCGAAGAAGGCAGCAAGGAAAGCTAAGGTCGAGGTTAAGTGGATTCACGCGGACGCAGCAGAGTTTGTATCAGATGAGCTCTTTGACGCTGCTATCTCGCTATGCGAAGGGGCTTTTGGCCTACTCGGCGCCAGTGACGATTCGACTGAACACGACCTCTGTATTCTTCAGAACGTCAACGCCGCTATAAAGCCAAACGGGCGATTCATTGTGACCGCACTCAATGGATTCCGTATGATTCGTCAGTACTCCCAAAAGGACGTGGACGATGGGACGTTCAACCCAAACACCATGGTTGAGGCCTGCCATGAGGAGTATGATACCGCTCAAGGAAAGAAGCGACGCAGAGTGAGGGAGCGAGGCTACACCCCAACAGAACTTCAACTACTCTTTCGCTGCGCTGAGTTTGAAGTAGAACACATCTGGGGTGGCACTGCAGGTAGCTGGAAGAGAGGAAGGATTGACCTCGAAGAAATTGAAGTGATGGTGATAGGAAGAAAAACCGTAGGTAAGACTTGATTCTCTTCTGAGTTCACTGCTAGTTGGCATGTGAAATAGGTATGACCTGCCTCCAAAAACCGGCCAGGCATAATGCTCGAATGTGGATTGAGGAAAGGGAGGGTTTGAATCGCCCCGGTTTCCACCACACTGCCCACTTCCAGACAGATTGACAAGTGCTGAAATTTGGCCTAAGATCAGCCAAATAGAACGAGAAAGGAGGCTATCATGCCACCGGCAATTGCAGAACTGAAAAGAAGGAAGGAGACGGACCATCGTCTTTCCTTCGGGCTGTATTTCGCGTTTCTTGTGGTGATCATTGCGGTCAGCATCGTCCTCGGGGTCCTGGGGACATTTATCGGCGGATTTGGTGCTGGTAAGATTGTCTCTCTCATTATCTGCCTCGGCGTTGCCATCTACGTGTGGTGGTACAACTGGCTCCTCTACAAGAGAAGAAATGAGCACTTCGAAAGGACCAAGAACCTCAGGAAAGGTCTTTCAGACCTCCTTGAAGAGAAGCGTGGAACAGAGAAAGGGACTCTCGCCCAAATGGACCCTCTCGTCGAGAGGAGAGAGGCACCGCGCCCCTACTACCTTTTCTGGCTCTGGCTGGTATGTAGCTACCTTGGAAGTCTTTCCTCTTTCCTACCGGTGACGTGGCCTTTCACCATTGCTGCTATTATCATTGGACTCGTGATCGTCTACTACCTCACCGTTGATTACTACTACCATGAACAGGGAGAGATCGCCTTTTTGGGAAAGGTGTCGGTCGCTCTCGGAAAGAGTGGATCTTCCTTAGTCGTGAATCCCACCAGCCCCCTCCACAGAAGATCATACGGACTCTACATCCTCTTCACCATTATCACCCTAGGGATATTCGGCATCTACTGGGCATATGTGGTCTTCCACGATCCCAACAAGCATTTCGACACCCATGAGGTCTGGGAAAGTGAGCTGGAGCGAATTGTAGAGAAAGAGCTCGCGTGAACGATCCATCTTCCAGATATAGTCTTATGGGGCAGCCCTCTGTTGCTGGATAGATCAATTAAACGACCTCTGATGGTGATGATCTTAGGGGCGCACTGGGTCATATTATCCCCATTATGACAGAGTAGATGTGCCAAAGGTTCCTGAGTGGGTGAAAAGACTCATGGAAAATGACTTCTGATATGATAGGTCAGCCGCGTAGTGAGATGTTATCTGGGAGAAGACATGAAAGCGCTACCTCTCATCATGATTGCGCTGGCAGGCATGGGCTTCCTTGGTTGCACCACCGACACTGACGAGCACCAAAACAGAAAAATTAAGGCTCCGTCAAGCGCTGCATTTGACATTCTCGATGGCACCACAGAATCAACGTCCTTCAATGATGAAGTCTTCTCGGATACCTTCGAGGAATTTCTCCTGTCCGATGATCCGCTTGATTACGAGAGAAGTCATGCCCTCCTAAACTGGGTAGCCGATCTTGAGAAAAATGGAGACTTATCGGCGCAGGACAGGAGCCTTGTGGCAAATAGACTCAAGCAGTTCTTGGCGCGCAGAGCACCGCGGCAGGTGGACCCTGAGGGAGGAATGTCAGGCGTAGCTCCGCCGGAGGGAATTCTGAGAACTTATGCGGTTAGGCTACTTGGCATGTTAGGAGGTCAAAGCGACATCTCTTTTCTGGAGAAAGTCCGCGATTCCTATCAAGCTGAACATCCTGAAGGATTCAACCATCCATGGTTCATCGGCAGCTGCAATGAAGCGATAGATCTGATCGAGAAAAGGAAGAGATAACAACCGGATCCAGCCGAATCGCAATGCTCGCGGCTGATCCGGAACGCTGGTATCTACCGGGAGAGTGCCTATGAAAATGCGAATCATGTGGTGCGCACTCGCAGTTGTCTTACTGATCGCTGGTGCCGAGATCCACGCTCGGGACGCCCGTGCCGAGTGCCAAATGCCGGACTGGTGGGAGGCTCAACGTCATGTCATAGCCATGCTGATGGACCAGAACGAGGATTTTGTCAAGCTCCTCGCCACGGTGAGCGCCTCGAAACCAAAGACGGGTCAGGAAGCCATGGTCAAACTGAGCGTGCTCATGCGTGCGGGTATGACCCAAGATGCGATTGACGCCATCGAGGAACTCAGAAGATTATGCCCTGACCTAGGGAATCACCAGGTGGGAAGCATCTACTATGAAGCATGTGACGACTTCTCAGCATGGGGGGTGGCGCAACGCGTGGTCGAGACCTTTGCGGACAACATCTCCCAGATTGCCTTGGAGAATCGCCTGCTGAAGCATTTTCAGGAGCGGGGCTGGAGCGTTGAGAAGGTGGACCAGTGGCTGGCGGGCATGCCGCCAGGGATTGATAGCTTCTGGGTTAAGGAACGTTTGCGCTTCAACACGGTGCACGGCCGGGAAGAGAGGTTAGTGCGTAAGCTCACGGACCGCCTCAGGAGAAATCCGCAGGATATCGATGGGGCCGTCGCGTTCCTGGACGGCTTAATCTACGCACGTCACACTGGAACCGAAGAGTGGGACCTCTCGTGGATGACGGAAGCGATAGAACCTAAACTCGCGACGGAGGCTGAGCATATTGCCTCGCGACTCAAGACACTAAATAGCTGGATGGCGGCCACCATGTTTTACGGGGAGGCCATCGACACGCCGCTTACCGACGAGGAGGTAGGGTACCTCGGAATGATCTGTCAGGCATTCGTCCCGCCTGAAAAGCTGCGGGCCATGTTTGCAGCGCACACGCGAGAGGGAATGGCCGAATGTCTCGTGAAGATAGGCCAAAGCCACGAGGCACAGAAGTGGATGGTGGAGGCGGCGGACGTCCGGGAGAAGTACGGCCTTGGCCTCAACGCTCTCTTTGCTGGGCAAGTACAGGCAGCGAGCGGGCAGCGAGTCATCGAGGGTCGACTCAGGGAGCAGGAGGAAGAATCCGAGAACGATCCCGAATACTGGAGGAAACGGGCTCAGTACTACCGGGGTCGAAATGAACCCGACCAGGAAGAGGAGGCATTGAGGAGGGGACTCGCCCTGACGCGAACGCAGTCTCAGTCTGAAGGGCCCTCAAGAGAGCACCCGGACTGGCGCAGTTGGTTGCTGGCGGACTACGCACACTTTCTGGTTGAGGTGGACCGAAGAACCGAGGCAGTGGGACTGCTCCGAAAGGAGATCGAGCAGGCGTCTGCGACCCCGGAATCGGCGAGCAAGGCGGCCCACTTGCTGGCCTTCGATTTCGGAAATAACGTCAGCGGGGATGACGAGGTACTTTGGACCTGGCTCGCCAGTCGGCCAAAGTGGGAATACACGGAGAAACGGCTGCTCTGGAGAATGCTGGAAAACGCGAAGCGGGATGACCTTGACAGGTACTTCTTCCGCGCGGAGGAACTGGCGAACGGAAGGGATCCCAGCCGTTCGCATACACTCGGTTGGATCATGAACCGCATGCACTTCCCGAAGCGCTCCATTCCTCTGCTTGAGTACGCGGTTGAGACGGCACATGATGACGAATTAAAGGAACAGGCTGTGTTCACTTTGTTTGAGTCCTGTCTTGACATAGGCGACTGGAGACGTGCCGAAGAGGTCTTTCCGGAGGCCAGCAGGCGGCTCACACCGACGGAGGTACCCGATTGGTATTCCCGCGTTGCGGTGGCCGCAGCGGCAGCAGGGAAGAAGACCGATGCGATGCGTATTTGGAAAGCCGTAGCCAATATCAATCCTGCGGAGCTGGCTGATTTGGACGAGCTCGTCAAGCTGGGCCTGCGGGATGAACTTGTAGCTTTCTACGGCGAGATGGCGAAGAACATGCCGTCATCTGAAATTCCGGCAAGGGTACTGAGGGCACTGGAAGAGGAATAATGTCAACCATTCACTCCAGCCTGTAGTCTTGAATAAGCCATCATCGTTGCTTGGTTGCCTTCCTCTTTTGCCCTGAACTGCGGTGCTCCCAAGATAATCGTCTACGGCTTCCCTAATCAAGTTAATCTTACATCTTCCCGTTTTTTTAGCGATACCTCCCAGAAGACTCAAATCGGATCTGGAAAGATAGGTAGTTACTCGTCTATAGTTTTCCCTTGCCTTCCTTGGAAGATGTGAGGCACCAATGCTCATGGAATAGTCTTTCCTCCTCACAAAGCTGGTTACAGCTTCCCGGATCATCCAAGATACTCTCTTACCTGTATCGTCCCCTAGTTCCTTCAGTCGTTCGCACCTGTCCTTTTCAAGTTCAACCCAAGGACGGAGCATTTTGTCTTTGTGATTTTGCGAAGTCCTGGGGCGAGATTCCGTGGGCTGGAAAAATGACTCAATAGTAAGACAGAAGCAGCTTTTACCTCTTTTGCCCCAATTGCACTGGAACGACCTGGTTGTGTCTTGTATTAGTGGACGTGCGCGTCTCCTTCGATCTGGGGTGGCCGATTTCAGGACTAGCTTCAACGTTAAGTAGAGGAGAGCACAAGTTATTTGAAAATAATGACTCTAGTTGCCTCAACTGGTTCTTTCTTTTACTATGTGGGGATATGAGTAAGAAACCTCTATTTTTTTATGGATGGATTATTGTAGCTATATCCTTTGCTGCCATGGCTATAGCCTATGGGGCCCGTAATTCGTTTTCAGTTTTCTATGTGGTGATTTTGGATGAATTCGGATGGAGTAGAGCAAGTACTGCAGGTGTTTTCTCCGTCAACGTGGTTGTGTACGGGATAGCTGCTCCTTTTGCTGGAGCCTTGGTAGATAGATTCGGACCCAAGAAGGTTCTTTTAACAGGTGCGTCTATTCTGGCCTTGACCATTGCATCATGCAGCCTGGTCAATACAATAGTGCATCTTTATCTCTTGTTTGGTCTAGTAGGTGCTATTGGTACGGCCTTGATAGGATATCCCGTTAATGCCGCTGTATTACCCCACTGGTTTGTCAGGAGAAGAGGCATGGCCTTTGGAATATTTACCTCAGGATTCGGGTTGTCCTTTCTTACCGTTTCTCTGGTCCAATATTTTGTCAGCAAATTTGGGTGGCGTATGTCCTTCATCTTACTCGGCATCCTCATAGCAGTCATCCTATTGCCCCTGATTGCTCTTTTCTCACGCCATAGGCCCGAAGATGTAGGTCTTTTTCCGGATGGGACTCATCCTTCAAAAAAGGTAAAGATGTCCTCTGGTTGGGCAAAGGGACCGATGGTGGTGGATGAAGAATGGACCAGTACCGACTGGAGTCTAAGAAAAGCTATGCTGACTTATCAATTCTGGTGTCTATTCTTTGCAACCTTTTGCATTTTTGGATTTGTGGAAACCCTGGTGGTGGTACATCAGGTTGCTTTGATGAGAGATGTTGGATTCAGCACGAGTTTTGTCACCTCAGTAGTCCTCCTCCTGGGAATAATGATGGCTTTGGGTAACTTAGGTGGCATCGTCTCTGATAAGATCGGCAGGGAAAAAACATTCACCATAGGGTGCCTTCTCTCAATTCTGGGTCTTTTCGTGCTCCTCGTTCTTGAACAGAGTCATGCTAGCTGGATATCCTATTTGTACGTAGTTTCCTTTGGTCTGGGGACGGGAATTAGCGGACCTGTCCTGGGGGCAGCATCAGCTGACATGTTCCAGGGAAGATATTTCGGTTCTATTAATGGTTTTCTCTCGTTAGGCTACGGGCTAGGAGGTGTTATAGGAGCCTGGTGCGGGGGATTTGTATTTGATACCACAAACAATTATTCTATAGCCTTAATAGCGGCCATCCTGGTAACCTGTGTAGCTTTTACCCTTTTGTGGATTGCAGCTCCCAGAAGGATCAGAAGGCTCGCCCGAAAAGAAAATCTAGGGATGATATGAGTGAATTTTGAACAACCTCCCGTAATTTTCCATAATACCGCGTTACAGAGATCTCCATTGAAAAATCTCGCCTTTCAGCACCATCTCAAACCAGGTTGAATTTCAAAGATTCTCGACTAATAGGAGGTGGATGACATACTTTCAGACAGAAGACGACAATTCCCTGGCAGCAGTAAAAGGAACTGCTTATGAAACTTAGAAGAGCAGCGTGGGT
>CAYYHL010000039.1:0-11502 GCA_964471775.1 uncultured Clostridia bacterium | reverse complement strand
AATATTCCTCGAGCAACGGGCACAATAAGGGAAAAAAAAAGAGCCACTCCGAGAACGAGGACCGGCAGTCTTGAAGGAACGTGTAAAAACAATCTCACATAACCACTGGCTAGACTAAAAATACCCAGCCCAACCAAACCATAAAGAGCCATCTTCTTCAAGAAAGTAAGGAACAAAGAGTTTATTTTCCCAGACTGGTTACCAACTTTAAAATTGGAGACATATTTAGCTATTACCGTCTGGATAGCGGTAGCAGGAAGAGAGATAATAAAACAGATTGATAAAAAAGAGACAACAATGCCGTAACTGCCTGGGCCAAGCCTGCGACTCATATAGACATGAAAGAGAATAAAGCAGATATTACAAACAACCGTAGATGTCAGCATAATACCACTATCTCTTATCAAGTCATCTTCTTCTTGCCCCCGTTTTTTGTTGTTTCTTTCCATAAATTTCTTCTTTGTCCTCTCCAATTCCTCCGTGCTATCTCAATTAGCTTCTTTGCTTCATAAGAAGTCATAATTTCAGCAATAACTTTGCCGCATAGAAATACCGCTTGAAGTCATTAAAGGACCGTATATTGCCAGCCAAATTCCAAATGGGCTGCGGTCGAAGATAGAATGTTCTGACAGCTCTTTGTTGTTTTGCTTTCAACTCTTCTGGATCTCTTCCTTCAGGCACAAATACCGGCTCTGCCTGGCTAAATCCGATGCCCGGAATTAACCTGGACCACGTATCGTCCCCCACTAAACCTCTTTCCTTAGCCATTTCATACAGCTCTGTGCCTGGATAGGGAGTTATTATGTTGAACTTGGCAAAATCTAGATTTAATTCCTTGGCAAAATTTATGGTCTGTAGGGTCTCTTCCTCCGTCTCTGTAGGCACTCCCAGCAAAAAAGTACCCCGTACTTTGATCCCTGCTTTCTTCATCATCTTGACGCCTTCTTCTACTTTCTCTAACTTGAGGTGCTTGTTGAGAATTTTCATTAGCCGCTGAGATCCTGTTTCAATACCGACACAAATGCATCTGCAACCGGCGGCCCTCATCTTTTTCAGTAGCGGCTCATCAACCCAGTCTGCTCTAAGGGCACATGACCATTCCACTTTTCGGTTGTAGCCCTCTTTGATGAGCATATCACATATTCGCTCTGTTCTCTTCCGATTGGCGGTGAAGTTATCATCAGCTATACCAATATTCTTGATGCCATATTGGTTCACCAGGATGTCAATTTCTTCAACAACTTTTTCCGGACTCCTCACTCGATATTTGTGCCCTGAGATTCGCCTGGAAGCACAAAATATACATTCATATGGACACCCCCTGGAAGTAATCATAATAGTGGATGGAGAGCGGTAGTAAATATCTGCTTGAGGATGATATTCTCTGATAGGAATGAGATGCCTTGAAGGAAGAGGCAGTGAATCCAGGTCAGTGGTCAAAGGCCTGTTTGGAGTGGAAACAATATTCCTATTCTCCCGATAGGTTATCCCCAGAATCGAACTCAGATTAGCGTCACTTTTTATCGCTTCCACCAACTCGAAAAGTGTGATTTCACCTTCACCTCTAACTACTACATCAACATTCTCATCAGTCATTGTCTCCTCAGGAAGCACACTTGGATGAGGACCACCCATAATAACTGTTATCCGGGGGGAAACACTTTTTGCCGTTTTGGCAATTCTGTGCGCAGGATATACTAATGGCGTATGACAGCTGATCCCTACAATATTAGGGCCGAATTGCTTAATGCGCCCTACTAGACTTTGCTCGCTTAAGTCATTTATCTGGCCATCCAGTATCTTCACGGGGATGTTTTTGCTTTCTAAATAGGCGGATAGATATAGCAGGTTTAAGGGAATCATAGACGGGGTAGTTGCGCTTGCTTTCCCAAGCATTTTTGTATAATCTATTTGTGGGCTAATTAGAAGCACTTTGGAATGCGACATGCCTTTACCCTGACTCCTGCGCAATAACTTAGGTAAGAGTTTAGTTTTCCTAAAACACTAGACGTTTATTGGCCCATTATAAATGTTTTTCTTGAGAGGTCAAACTCTGTAACTTCACCAGCCGTGGAGAATTCAGCTATTATTATCACAAAAATGACTGTCTCTACAAAGATACCTGTACCTACCGTGAAGAGGTTGTCCAAGCAGAAAAGTCGATGAGATGCAGGGAATAATGGATTTAGCAAGAGGAAGAATAGTCTACAGAAAGCTTAAAACTTCACCGTAATGGCTACACATACTAGCTCAGTTACTGTTTTCCAAACCCGAGCCAGAAGTGCTATAAGAATGGCTACGGGTAGAGGAAAATACAGACCGAGCAAGACTGTCAGCATTCCTTCCAGTACCCCTATGCCAGCGGGGGTAAGAAATTGGGATACGCCAGCTATGGAAAAGATGCCAACCGTAACTGGCAACCTCGAAATGGGAAAAGCATGCACAGCAATGATCAAAAGGTAATAGGTAATTCCTGTCAAAACCCATAAACCGCACCATAAGAGCAAAATTAATAATATATCTCTGTATTTTATGTTCAACTCTACCCGTTTTTGTTTCAGTTTGGTCAACATAAAATTGAGTAGCCTCGTCATTATGGCCGGATGCAGAAGAATCAAACCGATGGGAATTAGAGGGAAAAGAAAGTAAAGATTGTTCATGAAATCGCTCGTCTGTGTCCAAAATGGAAGAGAGAGTAGAAATATCAACAATCCAGATATCACCTGAATTAGGGGTTGGATCACTACACTGGTTGAGGTTGTGGGAACAGGGATCCCTTCCTTCGCGCACAAATAAACCTTCCCCACCATAGTCCATACTTTACCGGGCACATATTTAGCTAGATCAGTAAGGAAGAAAATCTTGAGAGCTCTTCTATAACCTAGTCTGCCACCCAAGACCCCCAGTATTAAGTTCCATCCCAGGGCTACCAAGAAGCCACCTGCTATGGAAAGGATCCAGGAAAAGATCAGGAAGTAGTAGTTTATACGCCAGTCATACTCGATAATTCTGCTCCAGTTGATATACAAGTTTCTTGCCAGGAAATAGAAAATTACAGCAATCAATAGAGCTTGAAGAATCCTCTTTGTAACTCTTTTCCTTCCTTGCGCTACATTTCTCATTACGTGCTCACTATCTTTAATGCAATCTTTGCTATGATTTACTCTCTCTTTCCCACTACCTTTGCCGGTACACCCACGGCAATACTGTATCTGGGTATGTCTCTGGTTACAACCGCACCTGCTCCCACTACTGCTCCGTCACCAACGGTAACTCCCCCCAGAACTACCACTGAGGAACCCAGCCACGCATCCTGGCCAATTCTGGTCTTTTTCACATCTGCTCCTTGAAGACGTACTAATTTGGATGCGTCTTTATATCTGTGGCTCCCAGCCATTATTCTTACATGGTCAGCCAAAAGTGAATCTCTACCAATTTCTACGCCACTGGAGGCATAAATAAAACTGCCTGCACCTATACTTACACGCTCATCAATGATAGTCTTACCAATTCCGGCTAAGATTATAGTATCCCGCGATATATGCACGTCATTACCAATTCTTATCTCACTGTCAGGATACTCAACATCAAGGTCACAGTTTTTTCCCATAAATACTCGATCTCCAAGAAAAATCTTTTTGGGTATTCGAAGACGAACACCTTCTTCAATAAAGCAACTTGAACCTATCTTTCCGAGGAGCGAGCCATAAACGCCTGCCCTGAGAACTGAACCCAAAGCCGTAGGGAGATTAGCAAAAAGAGCAAAGATAAGTTCCTGGCAAATGAAGGAACCGAAAGATCGCCGACCGGTTACTCGCTCCATATACCTATAGAGATTCTCACGTAAACCAGCTTCAGAAATTACCAGCCTTTGATCTATGTCTCCCATATCTATTTTCTCCATATCCCCCTTCTTCTTGTGTTGTGGTGGAATAAAAGAAACTTCAAATATTTTACTAACTCCTTGCCTATCACTATTTCCAACATACAACTGGTAGTACACTTAGCGCACTTGTCTTTGAGCAATTTCTTTCGATAGAGAATATTCTTGGGATCATAATAGACACTACTGCAACTTTTATTAAGACAGTTACCAATCTTCTCCCACAAAATGCAGTAATACAAATCACCACAGATGTCGAACGCGAAACCGTCAAACTGGTAAATACAGGGGACCGTTCTTGCCTTACTATCTTTCATCATCTCCAGCATGTCACTGTAGAAATAAGCTGACAAGTTGAAAAGTGATCTCTCCCCTGCTAGTTTCTCTAGAAAACTCATAAAATAGGCCTTATCCTCCCCTTCTATCCGTAATTGCTCCTCCATATCTTTATTCGAATAGAAGCTTTCCGAAAACTCAGCAATGATAAAGTTCAAATGAACACTATACCTCCTGCACCAGTCAATAACTCTTTTCAGACCGTATAGATTCTTTTTGGTTACGGTGCAGTTTACACTCAACCTCATCTCATTGTGATGGCCTTGTTGAAATTCCTTGATTTTTAAGATGGTTTCACTGGTTCTCTCAAATGCTCCGGAGACATTTCTTATCTCGCCGTGAGTCTTACCGATGCCATCCAGGGAGATTCCCACCAGGAAATCGATGTTGCTTTTAGTGCAAATTTCCGATATTTCTACAGAAGAATGGACTACTCTATCTGTATTAAGGCCATTTGAGGTAAGAGTAATCTTTTTCAGTTCTGGCATTTTATTTATGATGAGCCGGACAATCTGACTCAGGTCTTTCCGTAAAGTCGGTTCTCCACCCGTGATATTAACATTTTGGATTTTTCTAAATAGATTATCGGAGAGGGCTCTTTCCAGTTCTTCTGGATTCATCTCTTGCCTTGACTCCTTTTCCCATATGTTGCACATCAGACATCTCGCATCACATCGATAAGTTACGGGAAATATGAGAGATCTGGGAGGTAGAATCTTGTTGAGATGAATTTTTATATGGTAATCATAAGAGCCGGCTATAGCCAGAGGTAGATATCTCCAAACAAGCCCCTTACTCAATCTTTTGACCACCATATGCCTCCTTGACTAGTCCTCCCACATATTTTCTAGAGGAATCTGTCTATCAAGTCATAGTATTTGCGAAGATAAGCCTCTGGTGCATAATATTTCTGATATGCTTTCAAAGCATTACCCGCTAATTTATTCCTTAGATTTGGATCATCTTCAATGAGCTCCACACTATCCGCCAGTTCATCTACGTCACCATAGATAATCCCTGCCTTGTTGCCATCAACGACTTCTTTTAGACCACCGTTGCCAGTAGCGATAATAGGAAGACCATGGGACGTTGCCTCTAGAACAGCTATGCTAGAATTCTCATGCCAAAGAGAAGGCATAACCAAGGTCAGAGCATTCTCATAAAGAACTCTCAGTTTCTCAGGCGAAACTTGACCGAGAAATACTATATTGGGATTATTTCCCGCCCGTAACTTGAGAGCCCGGGAATATGTGCCGTCTCCGGCAATCAACAGCCTGCTCTTTCTTCTCTTTTTGCTGTAAGCTTCTATTAAGACCTGCACTCCTTTATGAAACTCCAAGCGTCCGGCAAACAGAAAATAAGGGACAAGATTCTTTACCTCGCCTGCACTGCTTTCCTCTTTCAGCATACTCTTTTGTCCAGGAGGTAGAACAAAATTGGATATCCACTCCACTCGGGTTTTGACACCCTCTTCCAGATGCATGTTTTTCAGAAACACGCTGGGTGCGATGAGTGCATCCACACTCCTGAGCATCCTATCTCGCAGGTTTGAGTACCTCCAAAGCTGAGGCGGGATTTTTCCGTAGAAAACCGTGCATTTCAAGCACTCTTTATCCTGGCAAATTTCACGATTGAATTTCCATAAGTAGTGAGTGGGACAGATTAACCAGTATGTGTGAAGCGTAAAGAGTTTTATTGCGTCTCCAAGGCTTAGTACTGCGGGTCCCCCAAGCAGTGAAATATTATGATAATGAATAACATCAAAACCCTTGCCAAGGATTTCTTTGATCTTTTTGCTCGTGAGGACAGGATAGCCTGTTAGATAAGTAATAGCGGGTGCTATTCGACCTACCCCGCTCTTTATCGGGTGAACTTTTAGATTTGCATGTTTTTCATAGTGGCCTTTCTGCCTAGTCAGTCTCTTCGTGAAATAGGAGTCAACACAGTGGATGACCTCGACCTGGTGGCCTTGCGCGGCAAGAAGATTTGATAGCTGATATACGTGAATCCCGCAGCCTCCCGTATGATAGGGAGGATAGAAGGCTGTAATCAAACATATTCTCAATAGTTTCTCCATAAGTTTCATCCCTGCACCGCAGCAAGGCCATTGCAGTATCAATCGTAAACAGTTATAGCCTAACTCTTCTGAGCAGATGTGGAAATAAGCCCTTAATCATACCCCAATTTGCAATGGGATGGTAAACGAGAGAGTTCCTCAAATTAGCTGGAAATTCACAAAAGCAACTCCGACATTGAGGAAAGTATTCTTTCCTCAACAGGCGCCTTCTGTAAGCCAGAATCCTCTTCCTCCAGATCTCTCTTATACTCTTACCCCTGATGTTATCAATCCTGGGTAGTAAACTACACGGCAGCAAATCACCATTATAGTGAAGGTGCAGATAATTAAAGGGTTTTGAACAAACAAAGTTGGCCAGTACTCTGTCAAAAAAATATTCTTTACTTACTGTACCTGCCCAACCATAATAAATCTCTTTCTAGAGCGTTAATCCCTTTTTCTGCAGTTCTCTTCTCGATTTTTCAAATTGGTCCCGAGTCTTCTGGCCC
Organism: uncultured Clostridia bacterium; assembly: GCA_964471775.1. GTDB lineage: Bacteria > Aerophobota > Aerophobia > Aerophobales > AE-B3A > SOJT01. Next base: position 4,718 of record CAYYHL010000039.1, on the reverse strand, counting down.
CGTACCCATTCCACTAAGTTAGAAATGCCCTCCTCAAATTTGACTCTGGGTTCAAAACCAAGCTGGCTTTGAATTTTCGAAATGTCAGCGTAACAGTGCCTGATATCCCCCTCTCTATATTTCCCGACGATATCAATATCTACCGATGAGGCAAGCTTTTTAATGAGAGCTTTGGCCATATCTAGAACCCTTAAAGATCGACCTGTGCCCACATTAAAAACCTCGTAATTTGCCTTTTCATTTTCCATAGCTAAGAGATTAGCCTGAATAATGTCGCTTATGTGGGTAAAATCGCGCGACTGCAAACCGTCCTCAAAGATACAAGGTGGGTGATTGTTCAAAATACGGGAAGAAAATATGGCGGCTACCCCAGTATAGGGATTAGATAATGCTTGCCTGGGACCGTAAACATTGAAGTATCTCAAGGCTACGGTGGGGATATGATAAGCTCTACCGACGGTCAAGCACATTTCCTCTTGATCTCTCTTGGAAATGGCATAAACAGAAGTAGGATAGAGTGGTTTGTCTTCATCTGTATGTAAACTGTGCACTTTCTCGTTGCACACGGGGCACCTCATCTCCCACTCTCCTTTCTTAAGCTGCGATAAGGGCCTCAATTTTGGATAAACTGCTCCACAGTTTCCACAGCTATATTTTCCCTCACCATATACCGACATTGAGGAGGCGACAATCACTTTTTCTATCTGGTGGTCTTCGTTGGCCAGGATATCAAGTAGATTGGCCGTTCCCAAAACATTAACTTCTGAGTATCGGCCAACTTCATACATAGACTGCCCGATCCCGACTACCGAGGCCTGATGAAAAATAATCTCTCCACCGTGCAAGACTTTTTTCCATTCATCCCTATTTCGCATATCTCCCTTAACGAATTCGCATTCTTTATTTAAATATTTCGGCATTTCCTGGTCGTCTCCGTGTACCTGTGGTTCCAGGCTATCGAAAACTACAACTTTGTGCCCAAGCTCAATTAGTTTATCAACCAGATGGGAGCCAATAAACCCTGCTCCTCCAGTTACCAATACTCTCTTGCTCATCATCTTTTGCCACCTTTCAGAAAACTTCTATTGATCTGCCGCGATTTCTATATTTTGCGCTCCTGGTACACTATCTAACTACAGCAATCTTACCTATTTTCTTTTCCCCCTGGCTGTTGGTAACAAGATAGACATAAATGCCTCGGCCGACCTCTTCTCCCTGCCTATTCCTCACATCCCAGGTCCAACTCATTTCCCAGCTAGCATCCCCTCGTACTGTCTCCTGGCCGTCTAAATCAAAGATACGAATGGTGGCATCAGTGGTTAATTCAGAGAAGATAATAGTCGTATGCCCCCTTGACGGCTGAAAAGGATTCGGGTAGACGACCAGACTTCCCAGACTTACGGGAAGAACCATACGAGGTCCACTTAGCTCCCTGGTTGGTATGCCAATTGCTTGTGCATTAAAGAGATCTTTGGCCTCAAAGTAATAGCTGTAATCCTCACCTGTGCTTGAAAGGGCCGTAGCGTATGTGTAGAGTTTCCCATCGGTATAGGTAGTATCACTGCTATCCACCTCAGCCATAGAGAAAGGACTGGAGGTTATTTCCACACCTCTTTTGAGAATGTGAACTTTGGGATAGCCATCTTTAGGAGGGACATTGTCCTTGTGGGTGTATTCTACCCGATAGACAAATTCCGTGGAAGTATTCCCTTTTTCTGGATCCAATCCATCTAAGACATAGTTGGTCTCCCCAGTCCACGAAAGGATAGGAAATTCACTGACGAATAGGTTAAGCCGTCCTGACCCGTAGATATTGTCCTTACCCTGCTCCCCCATATCCACTGCCCAACTTTCCAGGATTGACCTTATTTCACTGGCTGTGAGACCGGGGTATTTCGAAAGAACGAGGGAGGCACCTCCAGCCACATGAGGAGCAGCATAGGAGGTACCATAACCTATACCAGCACCTCCATCAGCGTAGCGGCTCACTCCATCAGGGCCACCTATATCAGGTTTAATCCTTCCATCATTAGTAGGACCCTGGGAACTATAGCTTTCCTGAGGTCCCGACTCCCAATTGGCCTGATCAATGGCACCTGCACTAATGACCCCAACGGCATCTGCCGGAGGCCAGAGACTGTAAGCAGCGTTGCGAAACCACAAATCATAGTCAAAACTAAACAGTTTCAGTTCCTCATTCCCTGTAGCACTTGACTTATAAATCCTTATGTTGTGGGTACCGTAATCCGAAGCCCGATAGACTATTTTCTCCGTGGGTGGTTGAGTACCAGTTTGGACATTGGTGGAGGATGCAACAAGGCTGTCGTCAGAGTCATACAAATAAAGATCATAGTCCTGGTCTGTGGTGGGCCAGGCATCCCAGGTCAGGAAGATGATTATGTCATGCCATGGATCTGCTTCAAAGGCCTGAGATTCATGTCCACTGGAAGAAAACTCATGCCAGCCATCGCCGTCAGTATCACTGAAAAAACGCTGATAATGCCGCCTCGCTGCATTCCCCGCTGCGTTGACCCAGATAATGTTATGAGATTCTGCATCGTTGGCAATGTCACAGACCAGACCGGTTCCATCAGTGAAGTTGGTATTAGGCCAGCCCCAGGAATGATTAACTATATCTACCCCCTCGCTAATACAATAATCCTTAGCGTTTTCCAGTTCAAGTTCATCAGCTACCTTGATGAGATAGAGCTGAGATTGGGGAGCCATATCATACACTATTTGCGCAACTCTGGCCCCATGGTTCGAACCCGTGCTCAGCCCAGTGCCCGTAAAATCTTTGGGGATAATATTAGAGGGCAATTCTCCGATATCCTGCACCGCCTGTAATTCATTAAATCCTAAGTCTATGATCGCTGCCCTGGTGTTTTGACCTTCGTATCCTTCATTGTGGTAGTCAATAGCATTGGTGAGAGCCACCCCTTCACTGATCACCGAAGCAGGCAGCGGAGTATGAGGCAAGCGAATGTGGGAAATACCATCTACTTTGTCGGCAATCTCTACAAGCTTTGATATTGGGACTTTGGCCCTGATGAGATGCCGAGAGGTCGCCTCAATTGTCGCCCCGTACAGGCTCAAGTTCTGTTGGTTGATAGCTGAGGCATCCCTTCCTGGCGGAGGAACAAGGATAACCGTAACTTGATCATCCTCGAAGGGAATTTTTCTCTGATAGGCAAACTCCCGGGCAGTTGCCCTGTCTTGGGAGCATTTCTCAGTCAGCATCCCCAAGACGCTCTCTATATCAGGGTGGTACTTCTTCTCCTCTGTCAGAACACTCAAATCATTGGCCGGAACGGCCCCTCCAGTCCAAACAATGAACCAGATGCCAAGTATCGCCAAAACCGTTACAAATTTGACTTCTCTCAACATGACTAATTTCGACCCCTCTTATCCTTCTCTTCGATACCTTCCCTCTCGGTGCTTGTTTCTTGCTCATCCTAACAGCACCTATTATCCCTTTTTTAACCCCCAGTCATACGGGATCTCGTTGTCATAAGGGTCCACCCGGTACTCGTCAGGATGTGTACGGTTGTAGGGGTGAGTGGGGATGTTTATGACAACAGCTTCCTCCTGGCCTACGCATTTAAAGCCATGATAGACCATTTTGGGTATCTGGATGAGCTTGAAGTTATGCTCTCCCAAGAAAAACTCGTTCACCTCGCCGTTAGTTGGCGAGTTCTTCCGCGCATCGTATAAAGCTATCTTCATCATCCCCTTAATTACAGCCATATTGTCATCCTGTTTCTTATGATAATGCCAGGCTTTTACCACTCCGGGATAGGCAGTAGTCATATACACCTGACCAAATTTCTTGAAGAGCTCATCATCGGCCCTTAATATCTCCATTAAGCGGCCGCGCTCATCAGGAATCACTTTCAATTCCTTCAATTCTATCCCTTCAATCATCATTTCCTCTTTTAGATCTGTATGACTTATGAATTAATGAGACTATTCTTTCTGTCTCCATAGGTACCTTTGCCGCTGCCTTGAAAGTATCCTCCGCACTTCTATTATCAAATATTTCCCAGGGTGTTCGATAACTTCCCTCATCGCCATAATCGCTTAAAACGTGTTCTTCAAATCCATGTTCCTCCACCAGGGGAATAATCTCCTCTATATTTTTCTTTACTTCGCCGCTGACATTCTTTTCTTGAAGCAACCTCTTCAATCCCTGAGCAGGACTATGAGTTTTCCCCAACTGTGCGTCTCTTTTCCAATTCACGATACCCCTGCCAATCAATCTCCCAACCCTTCTTGGGAGTTATCTTCCAATTCCAGAAAAAATCTTTACCGTACAGAATATATCAAGGTCACTCCTTTCATCTCCCTCCCCTCTGGCCAGAGAACCAAATAGAGCGAGAGCAATAAAATCGTCCCTGAAAGCAGTTTTAAAGCCTTTAACCAAATTACCTATTTCTTCTCCCAGAAAGAATAGATCTACCTTGGTTTTCATGATTCTCCATTCTTCTCCATATACTCTTCGAGAGCTTCTCTCCACTCTCGCATACTATTTCCCAGATTCAACCTTAAGCAATAGTTTTCCAGAACAGAGAATCTAGGCCTGGGAGCAGGCCGAGCCAACTCTTCAGAAGTTATGGGTATCACCTTCACCCCTCTCACTCCAGCAAGTTCAAGTATCTTCTGCGCAAACTCATACCAGCTACAGCTTCCAGAATTGGTAATGTGATACACCCCGTATA
>CAYYHL010000038.1:9312-11545 GCA_964471775.1 uncultured Clostridia bacterium | reverse complement strand
CGATATAGACTTCTTTCTCCGCTGCCAGACAAGCGGCGCTACCACCTAAGAGGAGTGCCAGGGCAACTACCACCGCAAAAACCAATCCCACCTTTCTTTTCACCATTTTCCACCTCCTTTCTGGTTTTGACCACCTTTATAGTATATAATCTTCAATCTGTCAACTTTCTCATGGGGTCTCTTTTCTCAAGGATATGCCTAAACCCCTTTCCAACTTTAATTTACGAAAGTAGACTTCGAGAAAGAGACAAGATTACGCACGGTCCACCAAAGAGATAAACTTCGGCAACCTCGTCTGCATGATTTGGGTGGTGAGGTTGACAAATTTGTCATGATATAGTAGTCTGGAAATACACTGAACTGGCGATCATTTGAAAATTAGGCTAAGTGAAAGGTAAGCAGATCAAGGGAATTGGGTGAAAATCCCAAGCAGTGGCGCTGCTGTGATGGGAAACGAAACCTCGTAGACCACTGGAACATTGAGTTCCGGGAAGGGAGGAAGTAGGCGGTCCCTAAGCCAGAAGACCTATCTGCTTGTCGAAGCATTCTTCCTTTGCGCATCACGAGGGAAGTGGTTTTTTTGTGAGGATTGAATCAGCAGGAGAATCTTCCCCAAAAAAAATGGCTAAACTTATCTTCATCACTGGAGGGGCCAGGAGTGGAAAGAGCAGATTTGCGGTAAATCTGGCTAGACAATTAGCCCGCGAGATAACCTTTATAGCTACAGCTATCGCAAGGGATGAGGAAATGCGGGAGCGCATCCGACGGCACCAGAAAGATCGTCCCGCCCATTGGAGATTAGTGGAGGAAGGAAAAAACCTCCCGCTTGCTCTCGCCAATCTCGAGGTTTCATGTGAGCTGGTACTAATAGACTGCCTGAGCTTCATGGTTTCCAACCTTCTTCTCAATAATACAGAGGAGGAGGATATTATCAAACAGGTGAGTGAAATAACTAACAAGGCTCGGCACCTGACTCCCATTTTCATCGTGGTCTCTAATGAGGTAGGCTCAGGAGTGGTGCCTCATACCAGATTGGGCAGAAGGTTCAGAGACATCTGTGGTCGAGCTAATCAAATAATGGCTGAGGAGGCTCAGGAAGTCTATTTTATGATATCAGGAATCCCCATGAAGATAAGGAGCAACCTATAAGAGAATACACTAAGAGGACTCTTATGAAAAGAATCATCGAGACTCTAGAAAAAATTAGACCCATAGACAGCGGAATCCTCGAGGAGACCCAACGCCGACTGGATGGTCTCACCAAGCCCAGGGGGAGCCTGGGTAAACTAGAAGAGTTGGCCAAGATAGTGGTCGCCGTAACCGGCAAAAGAAGCCCTACGCTTGCCAGGAAAGTTGTCTTCACCATGGTGGGGGATCATGGTGTAGCCAGCGAAGGAGTGAGTGCCTATCCCCAGGAAGTTACCCTTCAAATGGTTTACAACTTTCTCCAAGGGGGAGCAGCTATAAATGTTCTGGCCAGGGCAGTTGGGGGAAAAGTTCTGGTTATAGATATGGGAGTAGCAGGCAAGATAAAGACCAAAAAGAGAATCATCAACAAAAAGGTAGCCCATGGGACCCAGAACATGATGAAGGGTCCAGCTATGACAAGAGATGAGGCCATACGGTGCATCCGAGCAGGGATAGATGTCTTTGAGGAAGAAGCGGCCACCAGTGGAATTGACATAGCCGGTACCGGAGACATGGGCATCGCCAATACTACTTCCAGTAGTGCCATTGTAGCCTGCATAACGGAATCCAGAGTTCAAGATGTTACCGGTAGAGGAACAGGGATAGATGATGAGACACTGAGGAGAAAAACAGAAGTCATCGAGAAGGCTATCAGGGTCAATCGGCCCGATCCTCGCGACCCACTTGACGTTTTGAGTAAGGTAGGGGGATTTGAGATAGGAGGGTTGGTGGGTTGTATTTTAGCGGCCGCGGCCCACAACGTCCCCATAGTCATAGATGGGTTCATCTCTACCGCCAGTGCTCTCATAGCCAGCCAGTTTTCCCCTGCTCTGAAGGATTATCTTATTGCCGCACACAGATCCCAGGAAAGAGGACATGGAATCGCTCTTGATCATTTGGGCAAGATGCCCCTGCTAGACCTGGATATGAGGCTTGGCGAAGGAACAGGAGCAGTTCTGGGTATGAAACTGGCGGAGCTGGCGGTGAGAATTCTAAATGAGATGGCTACTTTTGAAGAAGCCCGCGTCTCCCGAGAAAGAGAAAG